>PKWQ01000187.1 GCA_003133265.1 Acetobacteraceae bacterium | reverse complement strand
CATCGGTGCCGCCATCCAGCACCAGCACCTCCGCGCCGGTCAGGCCGCGCAGTTCCGGCACCGCCAGCCGCGCCACCACCCCGTCCGGGGAGGCCAGCACCACGGCGCGCGCCTCGGCCAGATGCGGCGCGAGGGCGGCGAGGCGGGTGCGAATGCCCCAGTGCGCGCCCGGGATATGGCCGTCGCGGAAATCGATGCTGCGGGCCAGATCGATCACCACTGTTTCCGCGCCCAGCCGGGCCGCGAGGCCGGCTTCATCGGTCGTCGCCACGGGTGCGGCAAGCTCGGGCACGATCTCCTCGGCGGCGATGCCGCCAGCGAGCGCGCCGTCGGCGACGAACACGTCCTTGTGGCCCATCTGTCGCAGCCACGCCGCCGACATGCGGGCGCGCACGCCGTCATCGTCGACCAGCACGATCCGCGCGCCGCGCACGCCGATCCAGCCGTCGGTCGCCTGCACCAGCTGCCCGCCCGGCGCGTTGCGGCTGCCGGGGCGATGGCCGACGCGGAACTCCGCGGGATCGCGGACGTCCAGCACATAGAGGGTGCGGCTGGTATCGGCCTCGAAGCACGCGAGCTTGGCGGGCGTGATCGCCCGCACGCCGGACGCATCGGCGAACGCCCGCGCCCGCTTCAGCGCCTCGGCGGCGGTGCTCGGCGTGTCCGGCGCGAAGCGGTCGGCACGACCGCGATCGCAGGCGAAGCCGGCCAGCTCCCAGCCCATGGTGCCGTTGCGCAGCGCCACCACCTTGTTGGGGATGCCGGCCCGGCGCAGGCTCTCCGCGCCCATGATGCTGCGGGTGCGCCCGGCGCAGTTCACCACCACCAGCGTTTCCGGCCGGGGCGCCAGATCGCCGATGCGGTAGGCGAGTTCGCCGCCCGGCACGCTGATCGCGGTCGGGATGGTCATCCGCGCGAATTCCTCCGCCGTGCGGCTGTCCAGCACCACCATGTCGCGGCCCTGGTCGATCCACTGCTTCAGCACCGGCGCGTCCACGCTCTCGGTGCCGTAATGGTGCTCGACCCACTCGCCGAACGCCTTAGAGGGGACATTGACGCCGCTGAACAGCACGTAGCCCGCCGCCGCCCAGGCCGGGGTGCCGCCGTCCAGCACCGAGACATTGATACCGCCGATCCGCTCGATAAAGCCGGCCAGCCGCTCGGCCAAGCCGCGCCCGTCATCGACGCACACCACCCGCACGCCGCGCCAGGGCAGCAGCTGGCGGGCGCGGATCTCGGCGCGTGACAGCGGACACGGCACCGCCCAGAACAGATGCGAGGCGCCGAACTCGCCTTCCTCCCGTGCATCGAGCAGCGCCAGTTCCTCGCCGTCCTCGATCCAGTTGCGCAGGGTGGCGGCGTCGATGCGGTTCATGCGGTCCTGTCCTGAAACCCGGACGGGAGCCTAGGGGAGGCATGGAACGCTTGGCAACGCCGCCAAAGGCAGGGCACACAGGCGCCATGAGCGATGCGATGCATATCTTCGACCGGGCCGCCGTCCGCCGCCACCGCGACCGCGCCGCCGGGGGCGTGGGAAGCATCGCCGCCGTGCTGCGCGATGCGGCCGAGCGGCTGCTCGACCGGCTGGACGACACCACCATCCGCTTCAGCCGCGCGCTGGACGTCGGCGGGCGCGGCGTGGTGGCGCCGATGCTCGCCGCGCGCGGGATCGAGGTGGTCAGTTGCGACCTCTCGCCGCGCATGGCGGCATTGAACCCCGCGCCGTACGTGGTCGCCGACGAGGAATGCCTGCCATTCGGCGCCGGCGCGTTCGACCTGATCGTCGCCAGCCTGTCGCTGCACTGGGTGAACGATTTGCCCGGCGCGCTGATCCAGTTGCGCCGCGCGCTGCGCCCGGACGGGCTGCTGCTGGCCAGCCTGCCGGCGCTCGGCACCCTTGGCGAACTGCGCCGCGCGCTGACCGAGGCGGAGGTGGAGCTGCCCGGCGGCGCCTCGCCCCGGGTTTCGCCCTTCCCCGACCTCAGCGACTGCGCCGGCCTGCTGCAACGCGCCGGCTTCGCCCTGCCGGTGGCGGACGTCGAGGAGATCAGGCTGCTCTATGCCGATCCGTTCGCCCTGCTGCGCGAACTGCGCGCCGGGGGCGAGACCAACGCGGTGCGCCTGCGCGACCGCCGCATCCCGCCACGCGCGCTGTTCCCGGCGGCGCTGGCACGGCTGCCGACCGAGAACGGACGGGTGCCGGCGACGCTGAGGCTGGCGATGCTGACCGGATGGGCGCCGGCACCGGGCCAGCCGCGGCCGCTGAAGCCCGGCAGTGCGACGGTATCGCTGGCGGACGTGCTGAAGGACGAGGCGTAAGCGGACGCCTCAGCCGCCGGTCACGCTCATGTGCCGGGCCACCGCCGGCTTGTCGGAGCGGCGGTCGATGATGAAGTCGTGGCCTTTCGGCTTGCGCGCGATCGCTTCCAGAATCGCCGCGTCCAGTTCGGCGTCCGAGGCGCCGGAGCGCAGCACGGCGCGCAGATCGGCATCGTCGTTCTGGCCCAGGCACATATACAGCGTGCCGGTGCAGGTCAGCCGCACGCGGTTGCAGCTCTCGCAGAAATTATGCGTCATCGGCGTGATGAAGCCGACCCGCCGCCCAGTCTCCGCCACGTTGAAATAACGCGCCGGGCCGCCGGTCTTGTAGTCGGTGTCCTCCAGCGTCCAGCGCCGGCGCAGCCGCGCGCGGATCACCGACAGCGGCAGGTATTGCGCGGTGCGGTCGCCCTCGATGTCGCCCATCGGCATGGTCTCGATCAGGCAGAGATCGAAGCCGTGCTGGCCGCACCAAGCCACCATATCGTCGAACTCGCCCTCGTTCACGTCCTGCATGGCGACCGCGTTGATCTTGATCGCCAGTCCGGCGGCCTTGGCGGCGAAGATGCCTTCCAGGACCGGCTCGATCTTGCCCCAGCGGGTGATGGCGGTGAATTTGGCCGGGTCCAGCGTATCCAGCGACACGTTGATCCGGCGCACGCCGGCCGCGTACAGCGTCTGTGCGTGCTTGGCGAGCTGGGTGCCGTTGGTGGTGACGGTCAGTTCCTCGAGGCCGCCAGCGCCGATGCGTCCGCCCAGGCGCTGGAACAGCGTCATCACGTCGCGCCGTACCAGCGGCTCGCCGCCGGTGATGCGGATCTTGCTGGTGCCCAGCCGGATGAAGGCAGCGCAGATCCGGTCCAGCTCCTCCAGCGACAGCAGGTCGCGCTTGGGGAGGAAGCGCATCTCCTCGGACATGCAATAGACGCAGCGCAGATCGCAGCGGTCGGTGACCGACACGCGCAGATAGGTGATGCTCCGGCCGAACGGGTCGATCATGGCACTTGCGTTCTCCCAGTCGTCCCATCACTTGCGGCATTCCCGCCCGGCATTCAAGGGCGCCCCCGATCCGTTGCGCCGGAAAGGCCTTGGTAAGGCGAATGAGGCATGCCTGTCCTGCGCGTGGTGCGTCATCCCGCTTGATCGTGATGCGCCTTGCACCCGACACTCGGGCACGATCGAGTGTATTCAGGACCGCGGGAACGTGGCAACACGCGAACGTGGGGGGCTGCATGACCGATCCGATCCGGCTGGCCGAGTTGATCTGCGCCCGGCTGTGCCACGATCTCAGCGGCCCGCTCGGTCCGCTGATGGGGATGATGGCAATCGCGCGCGACGATCCCGGCGCGGCGGGCGAGGCATTGTCGCTCGCCGCCGACGCCGCCGACATCATGGGCAAGCGGCTGGCGCTGCTGCGCGCCGCCTGGGCCGGCGATGGCGGACCGATGGCGGTGACGGAGCTGCAAACCCTGGCCAAGGGGCTGCCGGCCGGGGCGCGGATCGCGCTCGATGTCTCCGGCCTCGCGCCCGAACCCGCGTTCGCGGCCCCGGTGGCGCGGGTGGTGCTGAACCTGCTGTTGCTGGCCGCCGAGGCGCTGCGCGGCGGCGGCGCCGAGGACGGCGACGGGCTCCCCGACGGCGAGTTGCTGATCCATATCGATGGGCCGCGCGCCGCCTGGCCGGCGGGGCTGGCGGCGTGCCTCGCCGACGAGGCGGCCGCCTGGGCGGCGCTGGACGATCCGCGCGCGCTACAGGCGCCGCTGACCGCGCTGATCGCGCGCCACGCGGGGGTCAGGCTCAGTATATTGCTGCCAAGCGGCATCGCCGGCGGCGCCCCGCCGCTGCTGCTGAGCCGGGGATAAATCCGGCCGCCTTTACGGTTTCTTCGCCCTCCCCGCGCCAGGATCGGCTCCACCCCGGACGAAGTCGGGACAGTTGGAGCGCACCATGGACGATCTGCTGGCGGACTTCCTGACCGAGACCAACGAAAATCTGGCCGACCTGGATGTGGCGCTGGTGAAGCTGGAGCGCACGCCAGACGACACGGATACACTGTCGCTGATCTTCCGGCTGGTCCACACGATCAAGGGCACCTGCGGCTTCCTCGGCCTGCCGCGGCTGGAGCGGGTGGCGCACGCGGCGGAAAACGTACTGGGACAGGTCCGCGACGGAATGCTGGTGGTGACGCCGGACACGGTGACGCTGGTGCTGACCGCGCTCGACCGGATCAAGGCGATCCTGGCAGGCCTGGCCGGCACGGAAGCCGAGCCGGTCGGCGACGACACGGCGTTGATCCAGCAATTGAACGCGATGGCCGAGGGGCACGCACCCGCCCAGCCGCCCCCGTCCGCCGCCGTGGCGGAGCCGGAACCCGAGCCGGCGACGGAGGCGGTCGCGGAAGAACCGCCGGAGCACGACGCGCCGCCGCGGCAACCCAACGCGCCGGCGACACCGGCCGCGGCGACCAGCGAAGTTGTGCCGGCCAACCAGACCATTCGCGTCACCGTCGACGTGCTGGAAGACCTGATGACGCTGGTCAGCGAGCTGGTGCTGACCCGCAACCAGCTGCTCCAGCTCGCCCGCACCCAGGACAACACCGCCTTCACCGTGCCGCTGCAACGGCTGTCGCATATCACCTCCGATTTGCAGGAAGGGGTGATGAAGACGCGCATGCAGCCGATCGGCAATGCGTGGAACAAGCTGCCGCGGCTGGTGCGCGACCTCGCGCGCGACCTGGGCAAGAAGATCCAGCTCACCATGCTGGGCGCGGATACCGAATTGGACCGGCAGGTGCTGGAGCTGATCAAGGACCCGCTGACGCACATGGTGCGCAACAGCGGCGATCACGGGCTGGAATCCCCCGCCGAGCGCCGCGCCGCCGGCAAGCCGGAGACCGGGCGGATCACCCTGAACGCCTACCACGAAGGCGGGCACATCGTCATCGAGATCGCCGACGACGGGCGCGGCCTGCCGCTGGACAAGATCCGCGCCAAGATGGTGGCCGGCGGCTTCGCCACCGAGGCCGAAATCGCCAACCTCAGCGACGCGCAGGTGCACCGCTTCATCTTCCGCGCCGGCCTGTCGACCGCGACCGACGTCAGTTCTGTCTCCGGCCGCGGTGTCGGGATGGATGTGGTCAAGACCAACATCGAGAAGATCGGCGGCGCCATCGACCTGAAAAGCGTGCCCGGCCAGGGAACCACCTTCACCATCAAGATCCCGCTCACGCTCGCCATCGTCTCGGCGCTGATCGTCGAGGCGGGCAAAGAGCGTTTCGCCATTCCGCAGATCAGCGTGGTGGAACTGGTGCGGGCCCGCAACGCCACCGGACGGAACTCGACCGATCAGCAAGACGGATCGGAAAGCGTGATCGAGCGTATCGACGGCACGCCGGTCTTGCGCCTGCGCGACCGGTTGCTGCCGCTGGTGGCGCTGAACGATCTGCTGCGGCTGGGCCCGGCCGACACCGAAGCGCAGAGCGCCTATATCGTCGTCGCCCAGGTGGGGGCGAACATGCTCGGCATCATCGTCGACCGCGTGTTCGATACCGAGGAGATCGTGGTCAAGCCGGTGGCGCCGATCCTGCGCCACATCACCATGTTCAGCGGCAACACCATCCTCGGCGACGGATCGGTGATCATGATCCTGGACCCCAACGGCATCGCCCGCGCCACCGACGTGGGCGCCAGCGCGGAGAGCCGGGGCAACGTCGCCGGCAAGGCCGAGCAGCCGCATGCACTCGACCAGACGACATCCGAGAAGACGGCGATGCTGCTGTTCCGCGCCGGCGGCGAGCAGAGGATGGCGGTGCCGCTCGGCTTGGTCGCCCGCCTGGAAGATATCGAGCGCGACCGGATCGAATATTCCGCCGGCGCCAAGGTCACCCAGTATCGCGGCAAGCTGATGCCGCTGGTGCCGCTGTCGTCCGAACTGCGAACCGATACGCCGCGCCAGCCGGTGCTGGTGTTCACCGACCGCGACCGCAGCATGGGGCTGATGGTCGACGAGATCGTCGATGTGGTGGAGGACCGGCTGCATATCGAGCTGTCCTCCGCCCGGCCGGGCCTGCTCGGCACCGCCGTCATCGCCGGCCATGCGACCGACGTGATCGACACCGGCTACTGGCTGACGGAGGCGTGGCAGGACTGGTTCCGCGGCACCGCCGACCCGGCGGCGGAAAAGACCGGCAGCCGCGTGCTGGTGGTGGACGACGACGATTTCTTCCGCCAGCTGGTGGCGCCCACCCTGACCGCCCAGGGCTATCGCATCACCACCGCGCGCAACGCGGCCGAGGCGCTGCGGCTGCGCGACGCAGGCGTGATGTTCGATGCCATCGTCTCCGACATCGAGATGCCGGACATGGACGGGCTCGCCTTCGCCCAGACGGTGCGGGCGGACGGGCCGTGGCAGACATTGCCGATGATCGCGCTGTCCGGCCGGGCCGAACCGCGCGACATCGAAGCCGGGCGCGATGCCGGCTTCACCGACTATGTCGCGAAGTTCCAGCGCGAGGCGCTGGTGAGCAGCCTGCGCGACTGCCTGGCCGAGCCGATCGGCGCCTGAACCGGAAAGGGACAACACGCCATGAGCACGGACATTCTGGACCGCCCGGTTGCCGATGCCGACCAGGAGCAGGCCTTCGTCACCCTGACGGTGGCCGATCAGCTCTGCGGCGTGCCGGTACTCGGCGTGCGCGACATACTCGGCGAGCAGACGATCACCCGCATCCCGCTCTCGCCCGAGGAGATCGCCGGCAGCCTCAATCTGCGCGGGCGCATCGTCACCGCGATCGATCTGCGCCGCCGGCTGCACCTGCCGTCCGCGCCCACCGGCACGAAGCGGATGTCGGTGGTGGCCGAACAAGGCGGCGAACTCTATGCCCTGCTGGTGGACAGCGTCGCGGAGGTGATGACGCTGAAATCCAGCGCCTTCGAGCGCAACCCACCCACATTGTCGCCGACCTGGGCGACCTATAGCACCGGCATCTACCGGCTGGAGAACCGGCTGCTGGTGGTGCTGGACGTCGCCAAGCTGCTGGCGTTCGCCGAGAAGGGGTGAGCAGCATCGATGTCGCCCACCTGTCTCGTCGTCGACGACAGCCGCGTGGTGCGCAAGGTCGCGCGCCGCATCCTGCAAGCCAACGGCTTCACCGTCATGGAAGCCGAGGACGGGCAGAAGGCATTGGATGCCTGCCATCACACGCTGCCCGATTGCGTGCTGCTCGACTGGAACATGCCGGTGATGAACGGCATCGATTTCCTTCGGGCATTGCGGGCGGAATTCGGACCGGAGCATCCGGTGGTGGTGTTCTGCACCACCGTGAACGACATGAACTTCATCGAGCAGGCGATCGAAAATGGTGCCCAGGAATTCATCATGAAACCATTCGACGAAGACATCCTGCTCGGCAAGTTCGCCCAGGCCGGTCTGACCGGAACCGCCAACGCATGAGCAACGTCGCGCGCGCGCTGCCGCCGGCGCCGGAAGCGGCGGTGGCGCGGGTGATGGTCTGCGACGATTCCGTGGTGATCCGCGGCGCGATCGCGCGGATACTGGAAAGCGACCCGGCGATCCGCGTCGTCGCCCGCGTCGGCAACGGCCAACTGGCGATCGACGAACTGGCGCGCCAGGCGGTCGATGTGGTGGTGCTGGACATAGAAATGCCGGTGATGGACGGGCTGACNNCTGCTGCTGCGCGCCGACCCGGGGCTGAAGGTGGTGGTCGCCTCCACGCTGACCACGCGCGGGGCCGACGTGGCACTGCGGGCGCTGCGACTGGGCGCCGCGGATTATCTGCCCAAGCCGACGGCGAACGGCATTGCCATCGGCGACGGCTTCAGGCGCGAACTGCTGGCGAAGGTGAAGGGGCTGGCGCGGCTGCGCCGGGCGGTCGCCGTGCCGCCCCGCGCTGCCCCGCTGGTCCAGCTTCGTCCGGCCCCGCTGCTGCCGGCGCGGCTGCTGGCAATCGGCAGTTCGACCGGCGGCCCACAGGCGCTGTTCACACTGGTGCAGGCACTCGGCACGCAGCTCGACGTGCCGGTGGTGCTAACCCAGCACATGCCGCCGTCCTTCATGCCGATCCTGGCCGAGCATATCGGCAAGCTGGGCGCGCTGGCGTGCGCGGAGGCGCGCGATGGGGAGCTGCTGCGGCCCGGACGCATCTATCTGGCGCCCGGCGACCG
>PKWQ01000210.1 GCA_003133265.1 Acetobacteraceae bacterium | reverse complement strand
TGAGCGGCGGCGAGGCGCAGCGCATCCGGCTGGCGGCGCAACTGGGCAGCAACCTGCAGGGTGTGTGCTACGTGCTGGACGAACCCACCATCGGCCTGCACGCGCGCGACAACCGCGTCCTGCTCAAGGCCTTGAAGACGCTGAGCGACAAGGGCAACACGCTGGTGGTGGTGGAGCACGACGAAGACACCATCCGCGCCGCCGACCACATCATCGACATCGGCCCCGGTGCCGGCAAACGCGGCGGGCGACTCGTGGCCCAGGGCAGCGTCAGCGATGTCGAGCAGGCTGAAGGTTCGCAGACCGGCCGCTACCTGCTGCACGCGATGAAGCATCCGCTGCAGGCGCGCAGGCCGACGGCTTTAGCCCTCACCCCAACCCTCTCCCAGAGGGCGAGGGAGGAAACAGCCCTGAGAGTGAATTTGGGGTCGGATTCCAATTTCGCATTGAACGCTTCGAGCAAGAAAAAATCGGCTGCGAAATTGGACTCAGACCCCAATATCGCGGGTCCCGAAGTACTGCCCTGGCTCACGGTCCACAACGCCACCCTGCACAACCTGCAGAACCTCACCGTCGAAGTTCCGCTGCAACGCCTGGTCGCCGTCACCGGCGTCTCCGGCTCCGGCAAATCGACGCTGGCGCGCGACGTGTTGCTCGCCAGCGTGCAAACTGCCGTGGCGCAGCGCTCCACCAAGGCCGGGCGCGACGCATTGGCCGCCGGTGCCAGCATCGCCTGGAGCGGCTGCACCTCGGTCAGCGGCTTCGAGAGCATTGACCGCGTGCTCGAAGTGGACCAGACGCCGATCGGCAAAACGCCGCGCTCCTGCCCCGCGACCTACATCGGTTTTTGGGACACGATTCGCAAGCTCTTCGCCGAAACGCTGGAGGCGCGGGCCCGCGGCTACAGCGCGAGCCGCTTCAGCTTCAACACCGGCGACGGTCGCTGCCCCGGCTGCGAAGGCCAGGGCATACGCACCATCGCCATGAGCTTTTTGCCGGACGTGAAAGTGCCGTGCGAAGTCTGTCATGGGGCGCGCTTTAACCCCGAGACCCAGGCCGTCACCTGGCGCGGCCGCAACATCGGCGAAGTGCTGCAGATGGAAGTGGACGAGGCCGTGGAATTTTTCGCGGCCATGCCCAACATCGCCCATCCCCTGCAGTTGCTCAAGGACGTCGGCCTGGGCTACCTCACCCTGGGCCAACCCTCACCCACCCTCAGCGGCGGTGAAGCGCAGCGCATCAAGCTCGTGACCGAGCTGAGCAAGGTGCGCGACGACATCACGCGCCGCGGGCAGAAGGCGCCGCACACGCTGTACGTGCTGGACGAGCCCACGGTGGGACTGCACATGGCGGACGTGGAAAAGCTGATCCAGGTGCTGCACCGGCTGGTGCACAGCGGCCACTCCGTGATCGTGATCGAGCACGACCTGGATGTGATCGCCGAAGCCGATTGGGTGCTGGACCTGGGCCCTGACGGCGGACGGGGCGGTGGCCTGGTGGTTGCCAGCGGCACGCCCGAACAGGTGGTGCAGCGGGGAACACCGACGGGGCTGGCGCTGGCTCCGGTGTTGGCGCGCTGAAAACCTGGCGTTCAGGCTTGCGCCTGATACAGCACGAAACGGTCCCGTCCCGCCGTTTTTGCCTGGTACATGGCAGCGTCGGCATGGGCGGTCAGTTCGGCCTCGTCCTGGCCGTGCTCGGGGTAGATGGCAATGCCCGTGCTGGAAGAAATAAGGAAGGTTTGTCCGTTCGAGATCGTGAAACCCTGCTTCAAGGCCGCGTGAATTTTCTGAGCGACGCCGATCGCATCCTGTGAGGACGCGATGCCCGGGATCAGCACCACAAATTCGTCGCCGCCAATGCGCGCCACCGTATCCGATTCGCGCACGCAGGCTTGCAAACGCTGGGCTACAGCCTGCAGCAGTTCATCGCCTGCCTTGTGCCCGAATTCGTCGTTGACGGGCTTGAATCGGTCCAGATCGACGAACAGCAGCGCCAACTGCTGGGGCTGGCGCTTCGCCTGCACCACAGCCTGGTGCAGGCGGTCGTGCAGCAGGCGGCGATTGGCCAAGTGCGTGAGCGGGTCGTAAAAAGCCAGGTGTTTGATTTCGTCTTCTGCGGCCTTGCGTAGCGTGATGTCGGTTTGGGTGGCGACGTAGTGGGTCACTACGCCTTCGTCGTTGCGCACCGCCGTGATGCTGAGCCACTCGGGGAAAATCTCTCCGCTCTTGCGCCGGTTCCAGACTTCGCCCTGCCATGTGCCTGCGCGCTCCAGTTCGACCGCCATGGCCCGGTAAAAAGAGCGGTCGTGCCGACCCGATTGCAGCAGGCGCGGCGTGCGCCCCAATACTTCTTCAGCGCTATAGCCGTGCATTTCGGTGAACGCGCGGTTCACGCGCAGAATCCGCTGGTTCGCATCGGTGACGACGATCGCCTCCTGGCATTCAAAAGCGGTCGCGGCAATGCGCATATCGGCCTCGCGCGATTTGCGTTCGGTCACGTCGGCCGTGGTGCCGATCAGGCGCGTGTACCTGCCCGTTCCGTCGTCGTGCAAGGCCGCCTGGTTGCGCATGAACCGCAGCTGTCCGTCGGGGCGTCGAATCTGGAACGTCAGATCAAAGGGCTGACCGCTTTTGAGCACGGCACGGGTTGCGGCCTTGATGCGTTCCAGTTCCCCTGGCAACATCAGTTGGTGCCAGTCGTCGTTGCGTGCGTTGGCGGTCTTTGGATCCAGCCCAAACAGCGCAAACATCGCGTCGTCCCAGTGGTAGCTCCTGGTCGCGAGCGTGAACTCCCAGATGCCTACACCCGCCGCCGCAGTCGCCAGCTTGAGCCGCTGATTGTTCAAACGCTGCTGCATGCTTAGACGCCGCCACAGGAGGAGGCCAGCGACGCTCAACAGCGCCAGCAGCGCATAGGCCAGCAACTGGCCGCGAATATCGCGGCGCCATTGCGCGAACAGCGCATCGGCATTGCGCGAGATGGCAATCACCAGTGGCTTGTCCATCGCCAGTTCAGGCGGCTGAATCGTGCGCACTACGGACAGGCGCTCGTCGCCCGTGGACACCGACGCAGCCTTGAAGTAGCTCAACGGCGCGCCACTTTTCATGTGCCTGCTGAAAAACGAATCGGAAGCCGACAGATCCGCGCCCAAAACATCGGCGCGCGCTGGCTCAATCAAAAATACCTTGCCATCCCCGTGCACCAGCCGAGAACGCATGTCGTCGGCGTAGCGCACCGATCCCAGCAAGACTTGGATGTCCACCGGATCCACGGCGGCTGCCACCACGCCGGCAAACTTCCCATGGGGGTCGAAGACCCCGCGGCTCACGGTGATGACGAAATTTCCCAGGACCGTTTTGAAGGGCGAACTGACGTGAAGAGTTTTCGGATTCAACGAATGCAATGGCGCCTGAAAGTATTCGCGCTGGGAAAAATCGCGACCAACCAACTCATCCAGATCCGAAAGCGTGACCGTTCCGTGTGCGTCCAGCACCAGGAAACTGCGCACCGAAGGCATGGCCGCGTCCAAGGTCCTGAGGTGCCGCATGCCTTCAGCCTCGCCACCGACACGATTTCGCCAAGACGGCATTTCGGCCATGATGGATTCGAGACTCAGGTTGATGGCGGTGAGCTGACGCGTCAGGTTGTCTTCGATCACCTTGGACTGTGTTTGCAGGCGTTCGCGCTCAGTCGCCTCGACGCGTCCATGCTCTCGTTGGGCATTGAGTGCGAGGACTACGCCCAACGCAGTCAGGCCGGCGGCCAGCAGCAGCCAATGGCGCAAGGAGTAAAGCAGGCGGTTCATGTTGACGGTGGGCTCGGGGAAAGGTCGGGGTCAAGGACCCTCTTCTGGTCGTGACCGAGTTTAGTCTTGCAGGCCGGCGCGCCCAACACGCCCGCGTATTTTTCCTTGCCGGGCGTGCTGGCCCGTTACCACTTGGCTAGCCCTGCTCTGGCAGAGCGCGCCCGGTCAGCGCATGTCTACAAAGCGCAAAAATTCTCGGACCATGCGCCACTGACGATTGATTACGACTTCAATTTGTGAGCGGCAGGTAAACCAATCACTGCGTTCGACCGATAGTGTTGAACACCTCTTTCCGCTCCGATTCTTTGAAAATGAGAGGATCCTAAAACCATTGACCAGACTTCGATCGTCGCTCCTGGCGAGGTCTATGCGTCAAAGCAGCGATTGAAGAATTCGGAGCTTCGATAGGGTGTGTGCAATGCTTGTGCAAGTGAACTTAATCATGGCGTGCTGCTGCCGGGTTGGTTGTGACTTGTATGTAGAAAAGTTTGCCGATGCTGAGTCTGAAGACCTGCGGGTCCACTGCCTGTCATGATGCGTGAACTAGAATTGTTCATGCCCCGAATGACCTCCGCACCCAGCCGCACATGAGCGAGAAATGGAAAAGCCTAGACCCGCGCGCACTGCCCGGTCATTTCGCACGGCGATTGCAGCAGTTGGCGGTGGCTTTGTTCAATGAAGAAGTGGCGGAGCTGAGTTTGACGCCGGTGCAGTATTCCGCGCTGCACACCATCTGCAAGCAGCCCGGCATTGATCAGAAAACCCTGGCGCAGACCATTGGTTACGATGCCGCAACGATCGGCGGCGTGATCGACCGTCTGGCGGCCCGTGGACTGGTGCTGCGCAACGTCAGCCCGCAAGACCGTCGCGCGCGGTTGATCAGTCCGACGGACGAGGGGATGCGGATCTTGAAAGCGGTTATACCCCGTGTGCTGCAGACGCAAGACCGGCTGCTGGAGCCACTGTCGGCCTCCGAGCGCAAAGAACTCATGCGTTTGATGAGCACATTGATCGAGGCAAACGCCGAGCTCAGCAGCACTCCGACCCAAGACTGAGCTGGGGCACGTGCGCCCGTTTTGTTGAGCCTTCGTCCTGCCCGCGCTGCGACTGATTCCGCGTAGCTGCATATGCCGATGAGGCGCTGCGTCGACGCCTTTCATGTACACCCTGGCGCCCTCGGGGCCGTACCCAACGGCGCGAACAACTGACTTGACACGGATTTAAACAGCGTGCATATAATATGTATGCATACTATATATCCGCATTGAAGACAAAATAGGAGACGCCCCATGCAATTCCACTGCAACGGCTTTCGCCCCGGCGACCCCCACATATCCCCCGCCGCCGCGTCGGCGGCCCTGCATACCGAGATGGTGCCTGCGCAGGTGGATGTACTCATCGTGGGGTGCGGCCCGGCCGGGCTGACGCTGGCGGCGCAACTTGCTGCTTTTCCCGACATTTCCGTTGCCATCGTGGAGCAAAAAGACGGCCCGCTGCAACTGGGCCACGCCGATGGCATCGCCTGCCGAACCATGGAGATGTTCGAGGCCTTCAACTTCAGCGAGCGGGTGCTCAAAGAGGCGTGCTGGGTCAACGAAGTAACGTTCTGGAAACCGGACGAAAAAAAGCCGGAGCGGATCATGCGCCACGGCCGGGTGCAAGATACGGAGGACGGCCTTTCGGAGTTTCCGCATGTGGTGCTGAACCAGGCGCGGGTGCATGACTTCTACCTGGACGTGATGCGCAATTCACCCAGCCGGCTGGAACCATATTACGCACGCAAGCTCGTGGGCGTGACAGTGGACCGTAACGCACAGGACTACCCGGTGACGGTGCGCATGGAACGCACGGATGAAGCGCACGCGGGCGAGGTGGAGACGGCGCGGGCGCGTTACGTGGTGGGCTGCGACGGCGCGCGCAGCGTGGTGCGCCAGTCCATCGGCCGAGAGTTGGTGGGTGACGCGGCCCAGCAGGCCTGGGGCGTAATGGACGTGCTGGCCGTGACCGACTTTCCGGATATTCGCCACAAGGTGGCCATCCAGTCCAACAACGGCGGCAACCTGCTGATTATCCCGCGCGAAGGCGGCTATCTGGTTCGACTCTATGTGGAGATGGACAAGTTGGGCGAAGACGAGCGCGTGGCCCAGCGCAAGATCACGGTGGACCAGATCATCACCGCGGCGCAGCGCATTTTTTCCCCCTATAAACTTGACGTGAAAGAGGTGCCTTGGTGGTCCGTGTACGAGATCGGCCAGCGCATTTGCGACAAGTACGACGACGTTCCCGCGCAGGAGCTTGGCACGCGCCTGCCGCGCGTGTTCATCGCCGGCGATGCCTGCCACACCCACAGTCCCAAGGCGGGCCAGGGCATGAACTTCTCCATGCAAGACACCTTCAATCTGGGCTGGAAACTGGCCGCCGTGCTGCGCGGACAGTGCGCGCCACAGCTTCTGCACAGCTATTCGGCCGAGCGTCAGGTCATGGGGAAGATACTGATCGACTTCGACCGCGAGTGGGCCAAGATGATCAGCGACAAGCCGGCCGAAAGCAAGGGCGACCAGGGAGATGCCGACGGCGTGGACCCCAAGGCCTTCCAGAAGTATTTCGAGCAGCACTTGCGCTTCACGGCCGGCATGGGGACCCAATACCGTCCCTCGGTGATCTGCGGCGAGGCTACGCACCAGGCATTGGCCACGGGTTTCGAGGTGGGCACGCGGTTCCACTCCGCACCGGTGCTGCGCGTTGCCGATGCCAAAGTGGTGCAACTGGGCCACGCTGGCAAGGCCGACGGCCGCTGGCGTCTCTACGCCTTTGCGGGCCGAAACGACCATGTGGACATGCAGACGGGCGTGCGTGCAATGTGCCGCTTCCTGCAGGACTCGCCGGACTCGCCGGTACGCCAGTACACGCGCCAAGGTCAGGACCCGGATGCCGTGTTCGACCTGCGTGCCATCTTCCAGCAAAGCCACCGCGAGCTGGCCATCGAGTCCATGCCTGCGCTGCTGCTGCCGCAGAAGGGACCCTATGGCCTGCACGATTACGAAAAGGTGTTCTGCCCGGATCTGAAGAATGGCCCCGACATCTTCGACCTTCGCGGTGTGAACCGCGACCAGGGCGTGCTGGTCATCGTGCGACCGGACCAGTACATCGCTCACGTGCTGCCGCTGGACGCGCACCAGGACCTGGCGACTTTTTTTGCGGGCTTCATGCTGCCGAATCGCTGACAGCGTAATTCAAGCAGAGTCCGCCCCCCACTCCCAGAGCGCGCGGCGTGGTCAAAGCGGGCAAGCTCGGCGACAAGCCCGGGACGCTGGCCGGTTGTAGTGGCGTTGAGAAATCGCAAGAGGCCCGCCGCCACGGCTGGCGAGAATGGGCGCGCGTGCTGCGTCGGTGGCGCGAAGGGCTCAACATGAAAATTCCCGTCCATATCCAGTTCCAAGGCATGGAGGCGTCCGACGCCCTGGAGGCCAGCGCGCGTGAACACGCGCACAGGCTCGAATCGTTCGCGCCGGACATCATGGCTTGCCGTGTCCACGTCGACATGCTTCAGAAACACCAACATCAAGGGCAACCCTTCGGCGTGCGCATCGATCTCACGCTTCCCGGACATGAGCTGACGGTGAACCGGGTGCAGAACGAAGACGTTTACGTCGCCCTGCGCGATGCCTTCGATAACATGAAGCGCCAGGTGGAAGACGTCGTGCGACGGCGCAGGGGGCAGGTGAAGCAGCACCGCGTGCCACCGACCAGCGAGCCGGCGGAACCGGACGAGGGGACCGCTGCCTGAACGGCAGCGGCATCGCCAGCAGGAAAACCCACCAAGGAGAACCTCATGGGGGAACGTTTGAACACGGGTGAAATTTGTACCCGAACCGTGACGATCGCGTTTCGCAAGACGACCCTCAATGGGGCGGCGCGGCTGATGCGGGAGAACCATGTAGGCTGCCTGGTCGTGGTCGATGAAGTGGCGGGCGTGCGGGCGGTGGTGGGCATGCTGACCGACCGCGACATCGTGACGGCCGTGGTCGCCTCCGACCTCAACCCCGGCGTTCTGTGCGTGGAGGACGTGATGAGCACCGACCTGCTGACCGCGCGCGAGGACGATTCGCTGATCGACTTGATCCGCAGCATGCGCAGCAAGGGCGTGCGGCGCGTTCCGGTCGTGGGCGCACAGGGCGAATTGATCGGTCTGGTGGCGCTGGACGACGTGCTCGACGTCCTGGTGCAGGAACTCGGTTTGCTGGTGTCCGCCATCCACAGCGAGGGTCATCGCGAACGTGAGATGCGCAGGTGATGTGCCCGACGATGGGACGGTTCAGTCTTCGCTGTAAACGCGCAGGAGTCGCGCAAAACGGGGCTTGCCACCGGGCGTGAGATCCTGAAAACTGTAGGTGACGGTGCTGCCGATGGCGGGCGGATTCTGGCGTTGCTGGTCGCTCAGGCCCGTGCCCAGTTTGAAGTTCTGACCGCTCTCCGCTTTGACGTTCAACGCGCCCAATTTTCCGGCGTATTTGCCCTTGCCCGGCGTGTAGCCAACCACCACCGCTTCGGCGTCCTGCAGGGCCTTCAGCTTCAATAGTACGTCGCTGCGACCGGCGGTGACCGGGGCACTGGCCAAGTGCAACACCAGTCCTTCCCCTCCTGCGCTGGTGATGACTTTGAGCTTGGCTTGCAGTGCGGCGTGATTCGCCACTCGAAACTGCTCCACCGCTTCGAGCTGCTGCCAGCCGCGGGTCTGGACAACAGCTTTGAGTCGCTCGGCACGAGCTTCAAATGTTCCATCGGCAAGCGGCAGCTCAAACACGCGGTACTGCACTTGGAGCCATTCGGCATCCACCGCTTGTGCGCGACGTACCGTCGCCGACAGCACGTCAAAGCGGCCACGTCCCAGCCACAATTCGCCGTCCAGCGCTGTGGTGGGAAGGCGGGCGAGAAACCACGCTGGCGCCGGCACCGCTCGCCCACTGCGAAAGCGCAAGGCGCTGCCGTCCCACAGCGCCCGCACGCCGTCGAGCTTTTCGCTCACAAGATAGCCGGTGGGGTCGATGCCTGGAGGCGCATTGCGCGCCAGCNNCCGCCGGGGTGAGGGAAAGACTGCTGAGGCAGGCCAGCAGTTGCAAGGGGAAAACGCGGCGTGATGTATTCATATCAATAGAATAACAACATGAAGCTGAATGCGCCAGGTGCTTGCCAGCCTGACGCAGTGCGCGTCTTCCCGTAGCGCTAGGAGCTTTCGCGCAGAAATTCCTGCAACACCGCCACCAAGGCCTGGCATTCCTGATCCGTGCCGATGGAAATGCGCAGGAACTGGTCGATGCGTTCTTGGGCGAAGTGACGGACCAGGACCTTTTGCGCGCGCAGCAGTTGCTGAACTTCCAGGGCATCGCGCGCCGGATGCCGAACAAAGAGGAAGTNNCGCCAGCCACTCCCTGCTTTGCATCACCTGCTGGCGCGTGGTCTCGAAGTACGCCACGTCGTCGATGGCGGCTTGTGCACCGGCCAGTGCCAGCCGGTCCAGCGGATATGAGTTGAAGCAGCCCTTGACCAGATTCAGTGCCGCGATCAAATGCGCCTGGCCGATGGCATAGCCGACGCGCAGTCCCGCCAGAGAACGTGACTTGGACAGCGTTTGCACCACCAGCAGGTTGGGAAAGTCCGGCACCAGCGCCGTGGCACTCTCGGCGCCGAAGTCGACATAGGCTTCGTCGATCACGACCACCGAATCGGGCGATTGCGTGAGCAAGCGGCGCAATTGAGTCAGGCTCAGTGCCGACCCGGTGGGGGCGTTCGGATTGGGCAGCACGATGCCGCCGTTGGCGCGGGCATAGTCCGCTACTTGGACCTGAAAGTCGGCGTCCACAGGCACCGTTTCGTAGGTGATGCCGTAGAGCGCGCAGTATGCCGGGTAGAAGCTGTAGCTCACGTCGGGAAACAAAATCGGCAAGCGGTGCTTGAGCAGGCCGAGAAAGGCGTGGGCCAGCACTTCGTCCGAGCCGTTGCCTAAAAAAATATGGGCGGGCGTCAGGCCGTGCCGTGCTGCAATCGTCTGCTTGAGTGAGCGACCTTCCGGGTCAGGGTAGCGCCGCAGGTCGCCGTTGATCGCGCCGTGCAAGGCGCTCAACACCGACGGTGACGGCGGATACGGGTTCTCATTGGTGTTGAGCTTGATCAGTTTCTCGATCGCGGGCTGCTCACCCGGCGTATAGGGCTGAATGCCGCGAATGCCGTCGCTCCAAAAATCGCTCATGGATGAGATTCCATCAAAAGAAGGGCGAGCGTGGTGTTCACTTGGAGGGACGTTTCCGCTCCAACTTGCGCCAATACTGAAACTCGTCTTCGTGGATCTCGATGTCGAGTTCCGAAATCCTCATCAGCAGGCGTTCCTGCACAGTGGCGACGGCCTTGTTGTAGACCACCGGACCCAGTTCTTCGAGGAAGAAATTCAGCAGCGCGCCCGCGGCCATGTTGCCGATTTCCTCGTCCGTGTTCTGCCGGAAGTAGCGTTCAATGGAAGCGATGGCCTGCTGGCGCGATTCTTTGGAAATGTCGATGCTCATGGATTTCGGTTCCCGCGGGGGAGTCAGATTGCATTTTACAAATGCCAGTCTTGCCGCGAGTGGTAGACCGCGATCACCATGCCCCGTCGCTCCGCCATGACAAATGGGGCAACGTAGGGAAGGCCCTGGAACAAGAGGTCACGCCCATGTGGGATTTTTGTGCTGGGACGGCATCCCATCGGAGAACGTTCCAGCCGTTTGAGTCCATCAATGAAACGGGCGCGGATGTCTTGCGCCCGATCGACACCGCTTCGTTCGGCGATGTATTCCACGATTTCGTTGATGTCAGCAAACGCTCTGGGCGTCAGCTTCAACCTTGAAGATCACGCGTGGACCGCAGGCGCTACGCGGTGGCGGTCAATGATTTTCGAGGTGCTGGTCTCGACGTCGTGAATCCCGAACTTTTCCGCTTGCGGATCATGTGCCTGACGCAGCCCTTCTTCGATGTGTGCATCGACTTGGTGCTCGTAGGCGTTCTGTTCCGCCGCTTCCAGGTGTCGCAGGATATCTGTGACTTGAGGGGTGGCAGGGGATGGGGTAATCATGGCTGTCGGTATAAGCAAAACCTGACTCAGATGCCATGCCCTTCGCGTGCCGCCACCAGTGCAAGCGCGACTTCTGCAAACCCGGCGCCGCCGCGCGAGGGCGTGATATAGGCGGGCAGCGCGCTCATGCGATCTGCCAGGTCCATGACGTTGGCCACGCCCACGGCGTGGGGCAGGTAGGCGAACATGGGAGCGTCGTTGGGCGAGTCGCCCACGAACAGGCAGCGCTCGCGCTCCTGCGCCAACTCCAACTGATAGCGCTCGCGCAGCATCAAATGCGCCATGCTCAGTTTGTCGTACTGGCCGAACCAGCCGTTGACGTGAATGGAGCTGACCTTGGCCGTCATGCCTGCCTGTTCCATGATTTCCACGATGCGGTCTATGGCCGCGTCGGACAGGGGCGCAACGTCTTCGCAGAAGTCGATCGCCAGGTCGTACAGGCGGCAGAACTGGTCGGACGCCACGGCGCATCCGGGCACCTCTCGCAAAATGGTGTCGCGCACCGCCGCCAGCTTTTCTGCGTGGGCTTGGCGCTCGCTGTCGTCGAGCAGATGGCGGCATTTGAGCTTGCGCGCAGCGTGGTCGTGCCAGTAGTAGAAAGCACCGTTCTCGCCGATGACGCCGTCCACCGGCCACATGCGCGCGATGTGGTCGCACCAGCCCGCAGGCCTGCCGGTGATGAGGATGACCCTCAGGCCCGCGCGGCGCAGCAGGTCCAGCGCGGAATAGGCACCGGGCGTGAGAAAGCCGTCGGTGGTGAGGGTGTCGTCGATGTCGCTGAACACCGTGTGCATTTGCGCCGCCACGGCGCGGGGGAGTTCAGAGAGTGGCTGCAAGCTCATGGTGGCGGTGACATCAGCCCGCGTTGTGCAGCGCCAGGCCCGCGTGCTCGCGCAGCGGGTGGAAATG
>PKWQ01000287.1:15094-24176 GCA_003133265.1 Acetobacteraceae bacterium | reverse complement strand
GAACGGCTTGGTCAGGTAATCGAACACCCCCTCGCGGACGGCGGCGAGGGCGTCGCGGAGGTCGGTGTAGCCGGTCATCAGTATGCAGACCTGGCGTGGGCGCTCGCGGCGCATCTCGCGCAACAGCTCGAGGCCGTTCGCATCGGGCAACCGCTGGTCCATCAGCACCAGGTTGAAGTCGCCATCGTGGAACAGCCGCCGGGCCGACGCACCGTCGTAGGCAACGGCGACGTCGACCGGCATGTTACGCGTCAGTCCCTCGAAGAGGCTCGTGGTGTTGTGATCGTCGTCGACGACGAGAAGATGGGCGGTCACAGCAGCAACTCCGTTTCCTGCGGGCCGCTCTCCGGCAACCAAAGGGCGAAACACGCGCCGCCTTCGGGACGGTTGGTCACGCTCACCTTGCCGCCATGCAGCATGACTATGTGCTGAACCACCGGCAACCCGAGGCCGGTGCCCTCGGGCCGGGTGGTGAAGAATGGAACGAAGATCTGGTCGAGGATATCGTTGCGCACACCGGGTCCGCAATCCAGCACCGCCAAACACCACCACCCCGGATCGCCGCTTTCCGGCGGGGCCAGCCGAACAGTCACCGGGGTGCCGGCCGGGCTGGCCTCGACCGCGTTGGCGAGAAGGTTGAACAGTGCGTGGCGGATCAGCGTAGGGTCGACGTCGAGCACCACCGGCCGGTCGGGCAAGACGCTGTCGATCGGCGTCCCCCGGCGATGGCTATGGAGGAAGAGGGCGACGGTCTCATCGACCAGCGCAACCAGATCGGTAGGCTTGCGCTCCATCCTGGCGATCCTGGTGAACTGGGTCATACGTTTGACGAAGGCATGGCAATCCTCGCCCGCCTTGCGGATCTGGACCAGCAAGGCTCGGACCCGCGTGGGATCGTCGGCCTCCCGCTCGGCGAGCTGGGTGAGGTTGATCACCCCAACCAGCGGGTTGTTGATCTGGTGGGCGATCTCGCCGATGGTTCGCCCGACTTCGGACAGCTTCTCGATCTGGACGATCCGCTGGTGATCGGCGCTTAGGCGGGCGAACTGCGTTTCCAGTTCGTGCTGGCGTAAGGTGTTGCGCTCGACATGCGTGAGAATGACGAAGAAGACGGCGAACACCCCGCTGCCAGCAACGGCGGAGACGATGCCGATCAGCGCCATCGAGCGGTGGAAGGCATCGCGGCTTTCCGTGATGTCGCGCACCACCATCACCTCGCCGATCCGGCGGGTGGCGGAATCCTGAAGCGGCAGGAAGACGACGTTGAGAAAGCGCCCGTCATCTCGCAGCTCGATCGTCGGCTCGGCCGGCTGCCGGCCGGCGGTCAGCATCGCTGCGAGCGGCGACGGGAGCGTGGCCATGGTGCTGGTGACGACCACCGCCGACGGGAAGGCGCCCCAGTCGCCGCGCCGCCCGAGCATCGAGAGCCCGTTCTCCCATCGCGTGCGGTCGAGCAGTGACTTCGGCACCACCACCGCGATCTCCAGGTTGAGGACCTGGTGGATACGGTCGATCAGGCGCCCGATCTCCTCGCCGATGACGACGTAGCCGGCCACCTTCGGCCCGTCCTGCCAGGGGCGGACGACCCGCAGGGCCACCGTGCCGAGGTCATCGAGTTCCAACCCTGATGTAGTGCTGCCGGACACGCCAGCACGGTGGACGGTGAACAGGTCAACGCGGTCGCCATGATTGGCAGGGTCGTGAACCCGCAGGAACGCCTTCTGGTCGGGTTCGAGGAAGCTGAGATGGGTGATCCGGCGCTCGTCGCGCAGGTCGTCGAACAGCGGCAGGACCAGCCGGTAGAGTTCGTCGCGTCGGCCGGCAAGGAAAGCATCGCGCACCTGGGTATTGCGTGTCAGGGCATCCAGGGTGCCGTGCATGGTGTCGGCCTCGCGGTCGAGCATCAACTCGAACAGCTGGCGGAACGTTTCGCTGCTTTCGACGGCTGCGCGCCGCTGGGAGCGCGCCTCCACCAGATAGGCAGCGCCGAGGAACGAGCCGATGACGAACGCCATCAGCAGAGTGAACGTGACCAGGATCGGCCCCCGGACCCGCTTGCCCCGGAACCCCCAGGGTTGTCTGTGCGGAGTGTCCTGTGATGCCATGGGCCTATGCGCTTCGACGGAGGCGGTCATGATGGCACCGGCGCCAATGCGGGACATGTTTGCCGTAAGGTGATATTATACTCGCCATATTGTAACCATTGCGCCTCTCCAATGCTGGGTTTCAGCGGCTGCCGAGCGGATGTGCTCACCGTCTCGACAGCTATACCAGGCCCCCCCGCCCGGCCCTCTTTCATGGGGTCTCTGAAACACGCCCCGGCTATCCCCCGCCGTATTCTCTAGGACCCCACCCCACCTCCAAATGGTAGGCATTGAATTTCAATAACAACAACGGCCTTTACCGACGATCTTGAAGACCATCCTGAGAGACCCCCATGGGGTCCCGATATGGGGGCTTGAACAATCCAACGCGCCACGCAGCAGCAGCAACGGCACGCGCGCAGCAACGCAGCACGATGCCGCAGCGGCGGTGGCGCTCATGCGTTCGATTAACTCACGTAAAGGTGGAAAAGGGGTCCCGGAGAAATCCGACAGGTGCTTAAGCTTGGTTCGCCCTGGCTGGAGGATGGACCCGATGATGGGCAAGCGGGCGCGGGTCGTCGCTCGACGGTTCCACCCTGCGCGACACTCCTGGAAGCCTTCTGCGGTAGTGGTAGACGCCCCTCTTGCGGACGATGTGGGACCTTTGTGGGACCTGCTTCGGCACGCTGCGCCTCCGGCGGGCTGGCCGGGACCGAGAAGCTGAAGGATTTCAACTGGTTCAGCGAAGCCATGGCTGGGGGACCTGGATTCGAACCAAGGATGCCCGGGTCAGAGCCGGGAGTTTTACCGCTAAACTATCCCCCAATCGGAGCGCGGGGGCGCGAAATAGCACCTTCGTCCTGGCTGGGCAACAGCCCCGCGCGCGCTGGTAAGAATCTTGCTTGCCCCATATCCCCCCGCCGCGTGACAATGACGGGATGACCAAGGAGCAAGCCCCGTCCGCAATTGATCTCAACGACCCGACGCCAGGACGCAGCAATGGGCCGGCCTTCGCCGCGCTCGACCTCGGGACCAACAATTGCCGGCTGCTTGTCGCCGCCCCGGCGGGCGACGGGTTTCGGGTGCTGGACAGCTATAGCCGCATCGTCCGCCTGGGCGAGGGCCTGCATCATACCGGCCGGCTGTCGGAACCGGCGATGGACCGCGCCATCGTCGCGCTGCATGCCTGCGCCGCCCACCTCGCCCGCCGCCCGGTGCGCGCGGTGCGCGCGATCGCCACCGAGGCGTGCCGCCGCGCGGCCAACGGCGCCGAATTCCTGGCCCGGGTGAAGGCGGAGACCGGCATCTGCTGCGACATCATCTCCACCCGCGAGGAGGTCGAACTGGCGCTGGAGAGCTGCGCGCCGCTGCTGTGCGGCGACGCGCGCCGGGCGCTGCTGTTCGATATCGGCGGCGGCTCCACCGAGCTTGCCTGGGTGCGCCTGTCACCCCCCACGTCGGCGCCCCCCGCATCAGTGCCGCCCGCCGGGCCGCAGTTGATCGGCTACGCCTCGTTGCCGGTCGGCGTCGTCACCCTGGCCGAGCGTTTCGGCCCCGCCGGCTTCACCGACGCGGGATTCGAGGCGATGGTCGACGACGTCACCGCCCGCCTCGCCGCCTTCGAGCAGGTGCATTGCATCCGCCATGAGATCCGCCAGGGCGGGGTGCAGTTGCTCGGCACCAGCGGTACCGTGACCACGCTGGCCGGCATCGCCCTCGGCCTGCCGCGCTACCGCCGGCCGCTGGTCGACGGGCAGATCCTGACCCACGCGACCGCCGAGCAGGCATTGGCCACGCTGCGGACGATGGGGCGAGAGGCGCTGATGCGCCACCCCTGCGTCGGGCCGGAGCGGGTGGAGTTCGTGCTGCCGGGCTGCGCGGTGTTCGCCGCCATCATGCGCTTCTGGCCCGCCCCGCGCGTGATCGTGGCCGATCGCGGCCTGCGCGAGGGGATGCTGTTGCGGATGATCAACGCCGACCGGGCGCGGTCGGACCGCGGCAGAGCAGAGCACAGCCGATCCGGCCGGGCTGGAGGCCACGCGAAAGCATGAAAAGCGGTTCGGGCAAGAAGACCACGCCAACGCCGCAGCGGGGGCTGGAGGTGACGCTGCGCAACGCGCGCAAGCACACGCCGGCACAGCAGAAATGGCTGCTGCGGCAGCTCAACGACCCCTATGTGGCGGCTGCCAGGCTGCAAGGCTGGCGCTCGCGCGCCGCCTTCAAGCTGATCGAGCTGGACGACCGCTTCAAGCTGATCCACCACGGCGCGCGCGTGCTCGACCTCGGCGCCGCTCCGGGCGGCTGGGCCCAGGTCGCGGTCAGGCGGGGCGCGGCGCAGGTCGTCGGCGTCGATCTGCTGGCGGTCGATCCGGTGCCGGGCGCCACCATCATCCAGGGCGATTTCACCGACCCCGACATGCCGGACCGGCTGCGCGAACTGCTGGGCGGCAAGGCGGATCTCGTGCTGTCGGACATGGCGCCGAACACCACCGGGCACGCCGCCACCGACCATATCCGGATCATGGCGCTGGCCGATATGGCGCTGCATTTCGCCATCGAGGTGCTGGCCGAGGGCGGCGGCTTTGTCGCCAAGGTATTCCAGGGCGGCTCCGAGCGCACGATGCTGGAGGCGATGCGGCGGCATTTCCACACGGTGCGCCACGCCAAGCCGCCGGCCAGCCGGAAGGAATCGAGCGAGCTGTACGTCGTCGCCACCGGGTTCCGCACCCGGGACTGAAACAGGGGCACTGAAACAGCTCTGTCCCAACCGCGTGCTTGCGCCGATGCGGCTTGACGCTTATGTGGAGCCGCCAAGGTTGGGAAGCCTGCGCACCGGCGCTAGAGGCTCCCATAGCGGAAAGGGTCCGCCCCATGGCGCTCGATATCCCCACCAATACTGACCGCGCGGCGGTTGAATCCCGGGTCCAGGAGGCGTTGGCCTTCGACGACGTGCTCGTGGTGCCGGCCTATTCGCAGATCGTGCCGTCCGCGACCGATACGCGGACCTGGCTGACCCGCACCATCCCGCTGAATATCCCGCTGATGTCCTCGGCGATGGACACGGTGACGGAAGCGGCGATGGCCATCGCCATGGCGCAGAATGGCGGCATCGGCGTCATCCACAAGAATTTGGAACCGGACGAACAGGCCGCGCAGGTGCGCCGGGTCAAGAAGTTCGAGTCGGGGATGGTGGTGAACCCGCTGACCATCCACCCCGACCAGACGTTGGCCGATGCGCTGGCGCTGATGAACCAGCACCGCATCTCCGGCTTTCCGGTGGTGGAACGCGACACCGGACGCCTGGTCGGCATCCTGACCAACCGCGATGTGCGCTTCGCCACCGACCCGTCGCTCAAGGTCTACGAGCTGATGACGCGGGAGAACCTGATCACCGTCCAGGCCAATGTCGCGCCGGAGGAGGCGCGGCGGCTGCTCCAGCGGCACCGGATCGAGAAGCTGCTGGTGGTCGACGATGCCTATCGCTGCGTCGGGCTGATCACGGTCAAGGACATGGAGAAGGCGCACGCGCATCCGCTGGCCAACAAGGACGAGCTGGGCCGGCTGCGGGTCGCCGCCGCCACCGGCGTGGGTGACGAGGGCCATGCCCGCGCCCGCGCGCTGATCGAGGCCGGGGTGGACGTGATCGTGGTGGACACCGCGCACGGCCACAGCGCCGGCGTGCTGGAAGCGGTGACGCGGATCAAGCAGTACTCCAACGCGGTGCAGGTCATCGCCGGCAACGTCGCCACCCCCGAGGGCGCCATCGCGCTGATCGAGGCCGGGGCGGACGCGGTGAAGATCGGCATCGGCCCGGGCAGCATCTGCACCACCCGCGTCGTCGCCGGCGTCGGCGTGCCGCAATTCTCCGCGGTGCTGGAAACCGCCGCCGCCTGCCGCGCGCGCGGGGTGCCGGCGATCGCCGATGGCGGGGTGCGCACCAGCGGCGACATCGTCAAGGCGATCGCCGCCGGGGCGGACTGCGTGATGATCGGCAGCCTGCTCGCCGGCACCGAGGAAGCGCCGGGCGAGGTATTCCTGTATCAGGGCCGCTCCTACAAATCCTATCGCGGCATGGGCAGCCTGGGCGCGATGGCGCGCGGCTCGGCCGACCGCTATTTCCAGCAGGACATCAAGGACCAGCTGAAGCTGGTGCCGGAAGGCATCGAGGGCCGCGTGGCGTACAAGGGCCCGGTGGCCGCCGTGGTGCATCAGCTGATCGGCGGCCTGCGCGCCGGCATGGGCTATACCGGCAGCAGCACCCTGACGGAGTTGCAGACCAACACCCGCTTCCGCCGCATCACCGGCGCGGGCCTGCGCGAAAGCCACGTCCACGACGTCGCCATCACCCGCGAAGCGCCGAACTACCGGCAAGACTGATGTTGCCCCAGGATATGCGCAAGATCGTGCGGCATTCATGACCCCCGCCGGACGCATCGCCGCCGCGATCGAGCTGCTCGATTCCATCAACAAGGCGCCGCGCAAACCCGCCGACGCCGTTGCCAACGATTATTTCCGTAATCGACGCTTCATCGGCTCCGGTGACCGGCGCGCCGTGTCGGACCGCGTCTGGCGCGTGCTGCGGACCCAGCGCCGCCTTACCTGGTGGCTGGCGCGCACGCAGATGGCGCCGACCGCGCGCATGCTGGTGGCCGCCTCCTTGCTGGCCGAGGGCTGGACGCTGGTCGGCGTCGCGCAGTCGTTTTCCGGCGGGCAGTTCGGCCCGGACACGCTCGACCCGCCGGAGAAGACCGCCCTGCGCGGGATCGAGGGCCACACGCTCGACCACCCGGACATGCCCATGGCGGTGCGGCTGGAAGTGCCGGATTGGATATTGCCCCGCCTGGAAGCCCGCTTCGGCGACGAACTGGCGGCCGAGATGGCGGCGATGAACGCGCCCGCCACGCTCGATCTGCGGGTGAACCTGCTGAAGGGCACGCGCGAGGAGGCCCGCGCCGCGCTGGCCGCCGAGGGGCTCGATTGCCAGCCCACCGCGCTCTCGCCCTGGGGACTGCGCATCGAGGAGCGCCGCTCCGTCACCACCGGCAAGGCGTTCCAGACCGGGCTGGTGGAGATCCAGGACGAAGGCAGCCAGCTTGTCGCCGTCGCCGCCGATGCGCGGCCGGAAATGCGCATCGCCGATTGGTGCGCCGGTGCCGGCGGCAAGACCCTGGCGCTGGCGATGACCATGGAAAATCGCGGCCACATCGTCGCCTGCGACGTCTCCGCGCCACGGCTGGAAGGCGCGGTGCGCCGGCTGCGCCGCGCCGGGGTGCATAACGTGGAGCAGCATCTGATCGTCGCCGGCGACAAATGGGCCAAGCGTCGGGCTGGCAGTTTCGACCGCGTGCTGGTGGATGCGCCCTGCACCGGCACCGGCACATGGCGGCGCAACCCCGACGCCCGCCAGCGCCTGTCCGCGCGCGATCTGCTGGAGCTGGTACCGAAGCAGGCGGCCATTCTCGACGCCGCCCAAGGACTGGTTCGCATCGGCGGGCGTTTGGTCTACGCTACCTGCTCTCTGCTCCCCGAGGAGAACGAGGCTCAGGTGTCCGCCTTCCTCACGCGCCATCCAGGCTTCACCGTTCGGCCGCTGTCGCGCGCCTGGCGCTTGGACGCGCCGCTGCCCTGCGAAGGCGATTTCCTGTCGCTGACGCCGCTGCGCCATGGCACGGACGGCTTCTTCGCCGCGGTGCTGGAGCGGGTAAAATGATGCAGGAGCGGGTAAAATGATCTCGATCCGCCGCGCCCGGCCCGCCGATGCGGTGGCCATCGGCGCGGTGCATGTCGCCGCATGGCGCAGCGCCTATCCGGGCATCCTGCCCGACGCCTTCCTCGCCCGGCTGTCGGTGCCGCGACAGGCGGCGCACTACGACAGCGCCATCCGCTCCTCCACCGCCGTGTTCGTCGCCTGCGCCTCCGGCCCGGACGTGCCGACCGGCACCGGCCCGCGCGTCGTCGGCTTCTGCACCGCCGCCCCCGCGCGCACGACGGAGATTTCCGGCCAGGCGCTGGCCGAGGGCGAGGTTGAAACGCTCTACGTGCTGGACGACTGGCGCGACCGCGGCATCGGGCGGCGGCTGATCCGTGCCGCCGGGTCGCATCTGGCGGAGGCCGGCTGCCGCTCGATCTATCTCTGGGTACTGCGCGACAATCCCAGCCGCTGGTTCTACCAGCGCCTGGGCGGCAAGCCGGTGGCGGAGGCAATGACCCACGTTGCCGGACGGCCTGTGGCGCAGACGGCGTTCGTCTGGAACCCGATCGAACGGCTGCTGGCGAACGCGCCCCAATCGACATAGAGCAGCGCGGGGCCGGTCTATGTCGATGTTCGGGCGGCTCGCCGTCCGAACCCCGGACGGCGGATCAGGCCGGCGAAAGTACGTGGATGACGCGGCTGGCGAGCAACTCCTTGGTCTTCGCGCCGTAGGCGGCCATGTGCGGCGAGGCGGCGTGCGCCTTCAGCGCATCCAGGCTTTCCCACTTCTCGATCACCACGAACGCGTCGTCGCCGAACTTGGTCTGAAAGCCACCGACGCCCGCGGCATCGACCGCCGCGCCATATTCGATGCAGCCCTGCTCGGCCTTCACCGCCGGCACGTTGGCGCGGAAGGCAGCCAGTACCTCGTCGCGTTTTCCAGGCTTGGCGGTGATGATTGCGAGAACGTTGATCATTTTCTTGTCGCCTCCGAATGTGATGACGCGGCGATTAGCGCGCGATTCCGCCACAATGACAAGTTGCCTCGGATCGGCGGCACCGGTACAGACAGACGCCAAGTCCACCACGCGAAAATCGGAGACCGTCCGATGTCCCTCTCCCGCCGTTCCCTGCTCGCCGCCGCCGCCGCCACACCCGTGCTGACCCGGCACGCGCGGGCCGCTGGATCGCAGGTCATCAGGATCGGCGTGATGAACGACATGACCGGCCCGCTCAGCGACGATGGCGGCCCCGGCTCGGCGGCCTGCGTGCAGCAGGCGATCGACGATCTCGGCAATCTCGGTTT
>PKWQ01000287.1:0-15067 GCA_003133265.1 Acetobacteraceae bacterium | reverse complement strand
TCATCGACGTGCCGATTTCCTCGATCGCGTTCGGGATCTCCACGCTGGCGCGAGAGAAGAACAAGATGTTCATCGCCTCGGGCTCCGGCAGCACCGACATCACCGGCAAGCAGTGCTCGCCGAACACGATTCAATGGACCTATGACACCTACATGCTGGCCAAGTCGATCGGCACCCAGGTGGTGAAGTCCGGCGGCGACAAATGGTTCTTCATCACCGCGGACTACGTCTTCGGCCATCAGTTGGAGCATGACACCGCGCATTTCGTGGAAGCGGCCGGTGGCAAGGTGCTGGGCACGATCGCGTTCCCATTTCCCGGCAACGTGGATTTCTCCTCCTATCTGCTGAAGGCACAGGCCAGCGGGGCCAACGTGCTCGGCGTGGTCGCCAACGGGCAGGACCTGGTTAACTGCGTGAAGCAGGTGGGAGAGTTCGGATTGTCCAAACAGCTCCGGGTCGCGACACCGATAGTAACGATCAACAACATCGTCGAGCTGGGAACCATCGACGCCAAGGGTATATTCCTGACCGAAACCTTCTACTGGGATATGAACGATCGCACCCGCGCCTTCACAAAGCGCGTGCTGCCGAATATCCCGGGCAAGCATCCGCCGAACATGCTGCAAGCCGGCTGCTACAGCGGCGCGATGCACTATCTGAAGGCGGTCGCCGCGCTGGGCGTGGAGAAAGCAAAGACTGACGGCCGCGCCGTGGTCGAGCAGATGAAACGGACCAGGATCGATGACGATGCCTTCGGTGCCGGATCGGTGCGCATCGACGGCCGCACCTTGTTTCCGGCGTATCTGTTCGAGGTAAAATCACCCGCCGAGAGCCGCACACCCTGGGATTGCTACAAGCTGAAGGCAACGACTTCGCCGGAAGACGCGTGGCCGCCGCTCGGCCGTGGATGCGAGTTCATCCACACGTAAGGTTACGTCTTCGCTTCAAGCCCCTGGCCGAGCCAGTGCAGCGCGCCCTCGGCGGCGGCGCGGCCGGTGGCGAAACAGGCTTGCAGCAGATAGCCGCCGGTGGGTGCTTCCCAGTCCAGCATCTCCCCGGCGGCAAAGGTGCCGGGCAGCGCACGGAGCATGAAATGCGCATCGAGTTCGTCGAGCGCGATGCCACCGGCGGTGGAGATGGCGCGGGCCAGGGATTGCGGCGCGCGTAGCGTGATCGGAACAGCCTTGACCAGGGCGGCGAGAACCGCAGGATCGCGCGGCAACGCCGGGCCGATCGCCTCGCGCAGCAGATTGATCGCCACCGGCGACAGGTTCGCCGCCTTGCGCAGGACATTCGCCAGCGTCTCGCGCTGGCGGGCCCGCGCCAGCCGGGCCACCAGAACGGCCTGCGCCATGTCCGGGCGAAGATCGACACGGAGGTCGATCGGCCCCTTTGCCTCGATCGCATCGCGCAGCGCGGCGGACAGGGCATAAATGGCGCCGCCCTCGATCCCGTAATCGGTCACCACCGCCTCGCCGCGCACGCTGCGGCCCTCCCAGGTCAGCGCGATGTTCTTCAGCGGCTGACCGGCGAAGCGCGCCCGGAAACCCTCGGTCCAATCGACGGCGAAGCCGCAATTCGCCGGACGCAGCGGCACGACGGCGATACCCTTCGCGGCCAGCAATCCCACCCATCCGCCGTCCGCCCCGAGGCGCGGCCAGCTGGCACCGCCAAGCGCCAGGATGGTCGCATCGGGAGCGGCGGTCTCCTGGCTGCCGTCAGGCAGGCGGAACACCAGGCGGCCGTCCGCATCCCATCCCAGCCAGGTGCGGCGCGAGGCCAGACGAACGCCGTTCGCAGCCAGCCGCGCCAGCCAGGCGCGCAGCAGCGGCGAGGCCTTCAGCGATCGCGGAAACACCCGGCCGCTGCTGCCGACGAATGTGGGCTGGCCGAGCCCGTGCGCCCAATCGCGCAGCGCGGCCGGCGGAAACGCCGCGATGGCCGGCGCCAGACGCGCCTGCGCCGCGCCGTAGCGGGTCAGGAAGCGTGGCAGTTCCTCGCTGTGGGTCAGGTTCAGCCCGCCGCGCCCGGCCATCAGGAACTTGCGGGCCGGCGAGGCCATCCGGTCGTAGATCGTCACCGACACGCCGGCCACACTCAGCCGCTCCGCCGCCATCAGCCCAGCGGGACCGGCGCCGATGATCGCGACGGTCGGGGACTGGGCGGACATATGACAGCTCAGACCTTCTCGAAATCGATCCGCTCGACCACCGGCAGCCCCTGGAGATAGCGGCGGAAGCAATCGAGGCCGAGTTCCGCCGCGCCAAGCCGTACCCATTCGCGCCCGCCGACGATGCGTGAGCGGCGGGAGACGGTTTCGCCCTCGGTGGCGATGGCGAGCCAGACAGTCCCGGCGAGGTCGATCCGATCCGCACCCTCGTCCAGATCGATCAGCACGGCCAGCGCGTGCGTCGCACCGGACTTGATGCGCGCGGCATTGGCCACCGCCTCGGCGACTTCCAGCGACAATTCCTGCGTGGATGGAATCTGGTAGAGGCCGACCGCGTCGTACAGCTGATGCCGGTCGCGGGTGACGATGGCGCGGCGCAGAACCTTCTCCGCCCCCGGCAGCGGGCCGAGACGGGCGGCGATCAGGCCGGAGGTGAAGGTTTCCACCAGCGCCAGCGAACCCTCCCGAGCGGTCAGTTCCGACAGCACGACGCCTTCCAGCGTCTGCTCGTCCTCGCCCAGGATGAAGTTGCCGAGCCGCTTGCGCACCTCCGCCTGCACCGGCGCCAGCTTGCGCTGGACATCGTCCATGTCGGCGCCGCGCACCGTCAGCTTGGTTTCCAGCTGCGGGTAATGGGCACGGAACCCGAGCTTGACGCTACCGTCCGCCACCAGATCCTCGACGCCGGCGAGCAGGCTGTCGACGTGGGATTCGCCCAGCCCGTAGGAGTGGAAGCGCTTCAGATGGATCGCGGTCTGGGTTCCGGCGCGGGCCAGCAGCCGGGGGATGATCTGCTCCTCCAGCATCCGCCGCAGTTCGCGCGGCACGCCGGGGGTGAAGAAGAAGCGCGCCTTGCCGATATCCAGCGAGAAGCCGCAGGCGGTGCCGATCGGGTTGTCGATGAACTCCGCCGTTTCCGGCAGCATCGCCTGCTTGCGGTTGTTCGGCGGCATCACGCGGGAGCGGCGCGCGAAAAAATCCTCCATCCGCGCCAGCCATTCCTCATGCAGCACCAACGGCACGCCAGCGGCCTGGGCGGCGATCTCCTGCGATAGGTCATCCACCGTCGGGCCGAGGCCGCCATTGACGATGACCGCGTCCGCCCGCTCCGAGGCCAGCCGGAAGGCGGTCAGCAGGCTTTCCCGGTCGTCGCCGACGGTAGTGCCCCAGACCACGGACAGCCCGACATCCTCCAGCTTCTGGCTCATGTAGCTGAAATTGCTGTTGACGATCTTGCCGGTCAGCACTTCGTCGCCGGTGCAGAGGATTTCGATGCGCATGGTGGGGCCTGTGGGTTTCCTGAGTTGATTCCCCATAGAGGCTGGATGGCGGCGTGGCTAGACCGGCAGGTGCTCAAACCGGCATCGCGCGCCACTGATGGGCACGGCCGACGCGGGCGGTTTCCTGGCTATGTCCGGCGATGACGCGCACGCCCTCGTCCAGCCGGGCGGCGATATTGGCCGGGGTGCAGGCTTCCAGGAAGGCGATCCGGCTGGCGCGACAGGCAGCGAAGATGCGCTCGCGGGCTTCGCGCATCTCCGGCGGATACGGGTCGTTGCGGATGCTGGTGTAGCCGAGCGAGAGGCCGAGATCGCCCGGGCCGATCTCAGCGAACCCAAGGCCAGGGATGGCGACGATGTCCTCGCAGTGCGCCACCCCTTCCGGGCTTTCGATCTTCACGCCGAGCAGCAGTTCGCCCTCCGGGTTCAACGGCCAGGGCTCGGCACGGCGCATATAGTCCTGCGGCTCGACGCCCCAGATGGCGGCGGCGGTCGGCTCCGAGCCACGGCCGCGGGTGCCGATCCCGAGAAACCGGCTGCCGGGATCGGCCCGAATGCCGGTGGCGGTGCCGCGCATGCGGGCAAGTGGCGTGGGCAACGCGGGATCGGTGCCGATGGTGTGGTGCGGATAGCGGCAGGCTTCGACGAAGGCGCGGACGGCTTCCGGGTCTTCCGCCTGGCAGAGCAGGATGCCATGCACGCCGCGCCCGAGGATCTGGCGGAACTGCCACGCATTGAAGCGGACATTGGCCGCATCGGTGCCGTTCACCGGCGCCTCGACGATCACCGCCGGCGTGCGATGGCCCGAAGCGGTGGGTCCGCCGTCGACCAGACCGCGCATGTAGGCATCCAGACCCGCCATGTCGAAGGCGCCATGCTCCATACCGACATTGATGTAGTCGGCCCAGGTGCCCGCATCCTGGACACCCTGAGCGTGGGTCAGCACATGCCCGGAGTGCGGGCCGTCGTAAAAGATCGCCTGGTCCTGGCCCAGCAGTTCGATGGCCCGGTTGATGCGGGCGGCCATGCTGCGTTCCTTCCCGAATTCCGGGACGCATGGTGGCCGGGGTCGGGAGGCGCACGCAATGGGCGTGCGGCGTCTTTGCCTCATCCCGGCCACAATCCGGTCACCCTCGGAACAGGATGGGCCGCCAGCATCGGTTCCAGCGAGTAGGAGGCCATGCACATGCAACACACGGACGGGCTGCGTCGGACCGCCTATGCGGTCGCCATCGCGCTGGGTCTGATGGCGGTGTTCGGCTGGCTGTCGGGCAGCGATAGCGTCGCGGCGATCCTCGTGGCGGCCGCGATGGCCATCGTCGCGATCGCGGAAAAACTGAACACGGCAGCGGCTCGATCCAGGCGCGATCGGAAGCTCGGGCGTCTGACCGGCGGTTAGCACGGCGCGACTTTACACACGCCGCGACGGCGGACGGATCGGCCGGTCAGTGCCGCGCGCGCACCGCGAATTGGCGCGCGACGGATGCATCCGCTGACAGGATCATGGCTTGCCTCCCGGAGGATTGGTTACGAACTTTCCGGGACGCGAGGGCCGATGTCAAACTGGTTCGCAAAAGCCTAGCCGTTGAGCGATGACAGCGCCGCCCCACGCGCGGCGAGGTCCAACAGAAGCGGCGCCACTTGCCACGCCCAGCCCTGATAGCCCTGCCGGTAGTGGCGGATGCGCTCGATGATCCCGGGGATGCCGATCAGATCGGCCTGAAACATCGGCCCGCCCTTGGCGGCGGGGAAGCCGTGGCTTTTGACGCAGATCGCGTCGATGTCGCTCGGGCGACGGACGATGCCTTCCTCCAGCATGTTCGCCGCCTCGTTGATCATCGCCAGATGCAGCCGCTCGACAATCTCCGCCGGGCCGATCTCGCGGCGTTCCACGCCGAGCGTGCGGGAATGGGCGACGATCATCGCCTCGATCTCCGGATCGCGCAGGCCCCGCGGCGCTTCCTTGATATAGAGGTAGTAGCCCGCCTTGGTCTTCTGGCCATAACGACCCATCGCGCAGATCATGTCGGGGATGGCGGAACAGGGCCGGTCCGGCTGCTCGATCGCGCGGCGCTGGCGGATGTTTCTGGCGATGTCGCCGCCCACCAGATCCATCACCCGCAGCGGCCCCATCGCGCAGCCGAACGCCTGCATCGCGTCGTCGATCTGCCGCGGCACGCAGCCTTCCTCCAGCAGGTAATACGCCTGGCGCAGTTCTTCCTCGAAGATGCGGTTGGTGTCGTGCGTCATGGAACCCTCTTTGCTGCGCCGCACGGTAATGGCCGGGCGGCGGTGCGTCGAGGCGCCGCTTTGACAGGCGCTAGAGCGGGCCGGAGAATGCGCGCACCGAGAAAGCATATGGAGCGACGCGCATGGGCGCCCTGATCGAAACCATCGCCGACTACGCCGTCGGCGAGCAGACCAGCCGCCTGCCGGACGAGGTGCGCCATCACGCCAAGCGCGCGCTGATCGACTGGTTCGCCGCCCTGCTGCCGGGCACAAGGATCGAACCCGCCACCCACCTGTTCCGCGCCCTGGCCGACGAGCTGGGACACGGCCACGCGCTGGTCTACGGCGCCAACCAGCGCGCGCCGTTGCGTACCGCCGCACTGCTGAACGGCGCGGCCTCGCACACCATCGAGTTCGACGACATCTTCCGCGATGCGGTCTATCACCCCGGCTGCCCGGTGATCGCAGCGGCACTCGCCGCCGCCCAGGCCAAGCAGGTGGATGGCGATACGCTGCTGCGCGCCATCGTCGTGGGCTACGAGGTTTCCACCCGCATCGGCGTGGCGGTGCAACCCTCGCATTATCGGTTCTGGCACACCACCGGCACCATCGGCACGTTCGGCGCGGCGGCGGCGGTGGCGACGGTCCTGAAGCTGAACAAGACCCAGTTCGCCGACGCGATCGGCACCGCCGGCACCTTCGCCGCCGCCCTGCAGCAGGCATTCCGCACCGAGACGCAGACCAAGCCGCTGCATGCCGGCCACGCGGCGGAGGCCGGCGCGCTGGCGGCACTGAGCGCGGCCGAGGGCGTCACCGGCGCGCACGACATCCTGGAGGGCGCGGCCGGCTTCGGTGCGGCGATGAGCGTAAATCCCGACTGGTCGAAGGCGACCGACGGGCTGGGCAGCCGCTACAACATCACCGCGATGACCTTCAAGAACCACGGCTGCTGCGGCCACAGCTTCGCCCCCATCGACGCCGCCCTGGTGCTGAAGAAGGAGTATGGCTTCACCCCCGCCGACATCGAGAAGATCACCGTCGGCACCTACAAGGCGAGCGTCGACATCACCGGCCGCTGGGAGGTGGCAACGCCGTTCGATGGCCGGTTCAGCACGCCCTACACCGTGGCAAGCGCGATGGTGCATGGCAGCGTGCGGCTGGACAGCGTCACGCCGGAGCGATTGAGCGACCCGGCGGTACATGCGCTGATGGCCCGCGTGAAGATGGAGATCGACCCCAAATGCGAGGCCGATTTCCCGTCCCGCCGTTCCGCATTGGTGTCGGTGGCCCTGAAGGACGGGCGGACGGTCCAGCACTACCAGCCGACCCGCAAGGGCGACCCGGACATGCCGCTGTCCGATCTGGAACTGACCGAGAAATACTATGAACTCGCAACGCCCGTCGTCGGTAAGGAACCGGCGGACCGGCTGCTGGCGGAGATCTGGGGCACGGACCGGGCTAATCGTGTGGTGTTTACCGTCTAAGGTCAGCAGAGAAAATCGGGCGGATGGGGGCAAATTCAACGGTGATCACGAGAGCCGGACAGCCGAATCAGCGCGTCCATTCGGTCGGCTCCATCCGCTACGTGGAACGGTTCGATTTTGAAGCAAGCATGGGCCAATTCTCCCATTTAGACAGCACGCCCTTGGTCCATAGCCCGCAACGTACACCCTTCCATGTCACGTACCCTGAGTAAGGATATCCCTCTCCAAAATACCGATAGTTTCCTGGGCCTGCATGTTCAAAGATACGAAATTCGTAGTTCGCACCAAGGCCCGCGTTGGTTGTATTGTAACACTTATCAGACAACAAAATGCCATCTCTGGTGACCCCGTCTGGATTCGCTTCCAATATTGCAGACACTAAATTGTGACGCTTGAGCATCGTGCCTGGTGGGATACCGGCCAGCAAAGACCGGAGCATGTCACTGATAGAAAAATTAGTCTTTACGGACGAGGCAAGTTTCTCGGCACGGGGCAAGCGCGGTGCGATCTCGATCAAAGGCGGCGGCGCGAGGGGCTCATCAAACGGTGCGCCAAGACCCAAATGCCCTAGCATCTCGTGGTCGCCCCGTTCCGTCATAAACTGCTCAAGGTAGGCCAATGTAAGGCCTGTGCACTCGAAGCCATTGAACCCTGCCGCACCACGCACTTCGTTAGGGACGCTGGTGCCAATAAGCATGCCTCGTGGCCTGATTCCCTCCTGTTCATACAAATAGTGACAATATTCGCTCAATTGGCCGATATCGACCCGGCCAATTGCGCCAATCTTCACTTCGACCACCAGGGTGCATCCAGCACTATCGCGGAACAGCAAGTCGATCCGTTTCCTGTTCACCGTGCGCTGCCGGTCGATGAACGTCAGCCCCGGTTCGATCAGATCAGGATGGCGATGAAGCATGTTTTCGAGGTGATGCTCTTGCATATCGAGTACCCGCGTAAGTTTGATCTGGTGGTGTAGATGATAGACTGAGCGATTTCATGCTCAACCACCGGATTGAATTTGGCGCCTTGAACAGTCATGCACCTAATCTCGCAGGTTTCAATTGCATGCAGCTCGGGCTCATGATTTCAATTCCGGAAAATCCTCCTCGCGGAATTCGCCGGGCGCGCGGGCGTGTTCGTTGAACAGGCGCTGCTCGGTCTGGCGCAGTTCCACGCGGCGGATTTTTCCCGGGATCGTCTTCGGCAGCTCCGCGAACTCGATCCGCCGCACCCGGCGGAACGGTGCGACGGCCACCTTCAGATGCTGGAAGATCGCCAGCGCCGTCTCGCGTGTCGGCGGGTAATCCGCCGCCAGCGTCACATAGGCCTTGGGCACCGCCAGCCGCGTCGCATCGGGCGCCGGCACCACCGCGGCCTCGGCCACCGCCGGATGCTCGATCAGCACGCTTTCCAGCTCGAACGGACTGATGCGGTAGTCCGACGCCTTGAACACGTCATCGGCCCGGCCGACATAGGTCAGATACCCGTCGGCGTCGCGCGAGGCGATATCGCCGGTGCGGTAGGCAGGGCCGCTCAATACCGTCGTGCTGCCGTCGTCGTTCTGATAGCCCATCATCAGCCCGGTCGGGCGCGGATCGAGCGCGATGGACACCTCGCCCTCGCTCGCCTCGCTGCCGTCGGGGTCCAGCAGATGCATCCGATAGCCCGGCGCGGGCAGGCCCATGGAGCCGAACTTCACCGCCAGGCCGGGCGGATTGCAGATCTGCACGGTGGTTTCGGTCTGCCCGTAACCATCGCGCACCGTCATTCCCCAGGCGGCCCGCACCTGCTCTATCACCTCGGGGTTCAGCGGCTCGCCGGCCGAGCACAGCTCGCGCAGGCTGGTCTTCCAGGACTTCAGGTCCTCCTGGATGAACATGCGCCAGACCGTCGGCGGCGCGCAGATCGTGGTGGCGCCGTTGGCGACGATCGCGTCCAGCAATGGTTTCGCCTGAAAGCGGCCGAGATTGGCGATGAACACGGTAGCCCCGGCGATCCAGGGCGCGAAGAAGCAGCTATAGGCATGCTTCGCCCAGCCCGGAGAGGAGATGTTCAGATGCACATCGCCCGGCTCCAGGCCGATGAAATAGAACGTCGACAGATGCCCGACCGGGTAGCTCTCATGGCTGTGCAGCACCAGCTTCGGCTTCGCCGTGGTGCCGGAGGTGAAATAGAGCAGCATCGGATCGGTGGCGCGGGTAGGCCCATCCGGCACGAACGCCGCCGACGCTTTGGCCAGCGCATCGTAGCTGTGCCAGCCCGCCACCGCCTCGCCCGCCGCGATGCGGGTTACGGCGGGATCGAGGCCGACGAATTTCCCGGTATCGGCGGACGCGGCGATGACATGGCGCACCCGGCCGCGCGCGATGCGCTCCGCCAGATCGCCCGGCGTCAGCAGCGTGGTGGCCGGGCTGACCACCGCGCCCAGCTTCATCGCCGCCAGCATCGTCTCCCACAGCGCCACCACGTTGCCCAGCATCAGCAGCACGCGGTCGCCCCGCTTCACCCCCAGCGCACGCAGGCCGTTGGCCACGCGGTTGGAACTGGCGGACAGCTCGGCGAAGGTCAGGCTCGCGGCATCCTCGCCGACGATGGTCAGCGCCTTGCGGTTGGCGCTCTCACCGCGCGCCAGCTCCGCATCGAACCAGTCCAGCGCGAAGTTGAAATTCTCCAGTTTCGGCCAGGCGAACCCGGCATAGGCCGCCGGGTAATCGGTGCGATTCGCCAACAGAAAATCGCGCGCGGCCTTGAACGCTTCCGCTCCCATCTCCAGCCTCCCGTTTTTATTTCACCAGGTCCTTGCGATCCTGTTCGGCGAGCCAGCGATAGACGAACGAGAAATCCTTGCGCGCCGAGCCGGCGTCGCACACCGCCTGATAGTACGAGGCGGCAAGCGTGCCGAGCGGGGTCGGCGTGCCGGTGGCCTCGGCGGCGGCCTGCGCCAGCTTCATGTCCTTGGCCATCAGGCCGGCCATGAAGCCCGCCGCATAATCGCGGTTGGCCGGCGCGGCCGGCACCACGCCGGGCGCGGGACAGTAGCTGGTCAGCGCCCAGGATTGGCCCGACGAGGGGGCGACGATGTCGTGCAGCTTCTTCAGATCGAGCCCCAGCCGCTCCGCCAGGATCAGCGCCTCCGACAGCCCGACCATGTTGATGCCGAGCATCATGTTGTTGCAGATCTTCGCCGCCTGCCCCATGCCCGGACCGCCGGCATGCACGATGGTGCGGCCCATGGCCTGGAAATACGGCTGCGCTCGCGCGAACGTCGCGTCCGCGCCGCCGACCATGAAGGTGAGCGTGCCCGCCACCGCGCCGCCGACCCCGCCGGAGACCGGCGCGTCCAGCATGTCGAACCCGGCCTGTCCGGCCGCATCGCCCACCACCCGCGCGGACTCGACGTCGATGGTCGAGCAATCCAGCAGCAGCGGCTTGGCGCCGCCGCGTTTGCCCAGCACGTCGATCAGCCCGCCCTGGTGCAACCAGACATCGCGCACCTGCTGGCCGGCGGGCAGCATGGTGATCACCACCTCGGCACCGACCAGCGCCTCCGCCGCGTTGGCGGCGACCGTGCCGCCGGCGGCGGCCAGCGCCGCCAGCGCCTCGGCATTCAGATCGTAGCCAGTCACCCGATGCCCGGCCTTGACCAGGTTGGCGGCCATGGGTCCGCCCATATTGCCGAGGCCGATGAACGCGATCGCCGTCATGTCCGCTTCTCCCGTGTCAGTGTCGCGATTGTCAGTGTCGAATTGGCAGCCGGTATCAGAGCAGTTCGAAAATCTCGTAGACCGGGCCGGCGGCGGTGCGCCGGCCGGTGCCGATGCCGAAGGCGCGGTTCAGCCAATCGTATTTCGCCGCCGAAGTCTCGAACATCACCGTGGTGCGGAAATAGTACGACGCGGGATCGACCTCCTCGCCGCGCGCGACCTTCGCCATGATCTCCGCCGGGCCATGGCGCAGACCGCGATAGGTCAGGCCGATCAGCGCACCGTCGCCGGTCTTCAGCACCAGGCGCACATCCAGCAACAGCGAGCCGTCCGGGCGGGCAATGATCCAGTCGGAACCACCCTCCAGCACCGTGCCGTTCAGGCGCTCGCCGGTGAAGCTACCGCCGGCGACCACGCCGATGCGCCGGTCGCCGCCGGGCGCGGGACCGATCGCCTGCAAGGCGCCGACCAGCAGGTTCATCGTCAGCAGCGGGCGGGTGCGAATTTCAGCCATGATGTTTCCCCCATCGTGATGTTCGATTGCCCCGATCAGAGCCGATCCGCGCCGCCCAGACAAGGTTGGCGTCCGGGTGGGTCGGCCTGTATCATCCGGGCAACCAGAAAAATCCGGAGCGACCGCATGTCCCCCGCCTTTCCGCTACCTGCCAGCGATCCCGCCAGCCTCGGGTTCGCCGCCAAGCCGCTCGCCGCGCTGGACCAGATGATCCGCGCGCAGATCGCCGAGGGCCGCTATCCCGGCGCGCAGATCGCGCTCGCCCGGCATGGCAAGCTGGCGATGTTCCGCACCTACGGCAACGCCCGCGTCGGGCCCGCCCCGGCGGCGGCATCGGATGCCAATATCTGGCTGCTGTTCTCCCAGACCAAGGTGCTGACCATGGCGGCGATCTGGGCGCTGGTGGAGGAAGGACGCCTGTCCTTCGCCGACCGGGTGGCCGACCACCTGCCGGAGTTCGCCGCGCGCGGCAAGGCCGAGATCACCATCCATCAGGTCGCCACCCACCAGGGCGGCTTCCCGTCCGCCGACATCGCCCGGGAAGCATGGCTGGACCACAAGCGCATGCGCGCCGAGGTCTGCGACTACTCGCTGGAATGGACCCCCGGCAGCCGCATGGCCTATCATGGCCGCAGCGCGCACACGACGCTGGCCATGGTGATCGAGGCCGTCGCCGGCCAGGACTACCGCGACGTGATCCGCGAGAAGGTGATCGCGCCGCTCGGCCTGACCGACGACATCTTCGTCGGCGTGCCCGCCGACAAGCAGTCCCGTTGCGCCGACATCCATTTCCCGCCCGATGGCGACCGCGCCGGCGACAACAGCCCCGAATTCCGCGCCGCCGGCCTGCCGCATGGCGGCGGTTTCGCCACCGCGCGCGGCATCGCCGCCTTCTATCAGATGCTGATCAATGGCGGCCGGCTGGGCGATGCGCGCGTGTTCTCGCGGCGGATGGTGGAGTATGTCACCCGCAACCACACCGGCGAGACGCCGGACCAGACCATGGCGGGCATCCCGATGCATCGCGGCCTCGGGCCGCACCTGCGCGGCCTGTCCGACCGCACCCGCGGCCTCGGCACCATCGCCGCGCCGGAGACCTTCGGCCATGGCGGCGTCGGCTCCTCCTACTCCTGGGGCGACCCGGCCAGCGGGGTGTCGTTCAGCTATCTGACGAATTTCGTCTCGTCCGACCCCTGGCATTCCACGCGGCTCGACCGGATCAGCAATCTGGTGCATGCCGCGATCGACTGATCGCGGCTGGCCGCCGGTTCAGCCGAGCTTGCGGAACTTGTGCAGGCAGCGCGGGCTGTCCGGGCGCGGCGTGTCGGGGAAGGTGGTCGGCCAGTTGGTCCAGGACACCTCGCCCACATAGATGTCGCCCCGCGAGTCGACCGCGATGCCGTGCGGCGCGGTGAACTCGCCCAAGCCGAGCCCCGGACGGTTGCCGCCGATGCGCCCGATGCGGTTGCCCTTGTGGTCCAGGATGGAGATGCGCGCGCCCATGTTGGGATAGGCGCGGTTCACCGGCATGCCGGGACCAAGCTCGCCGACATAGCAGCACGGGCATTTGCCGCGCGTCATGAACAGCGCGCAGGGACGGTGCAAATTGTTCCACTGCGTCTCGTACTTGCCGTTGCCGTCGAACACCTGGATGCGGTGGTTCTCCCGGTCCGCCACATAGACCCAGCCGTCGTCGTCGCAGACAACGTTGTGCACCAGGTTGAACTCGCCCGGATCGGTGCCCGCCTTCCCCCATGACAGCAGATGCCGGCCCTTGGCGTCGTATTTGTGTACCGAGGCGTTGCCATAGCCGTCGGAAACATAGATGTCGCCGTTCGGCGCCATCGCGGTGTGGGTGCAGCGGTGGAACGGCTGGCCGCTCATGAATGGCGCGGGCTTGCCCGGCGTGCCCAGCGTCAGCAGGATCTTGCCGTCCAGCGTACACTGGCGCACCGAATGGTCGCCGTCGTCGGTCAGCCAGACCGTGTCGTCCGGCGCCATGAAGATGCCGTGCGCGCGGGGGAACACGCCCTCGCCCCAGGAGCGCAGGAAATTGCCGTCCTTGTCGAACACGATCATCGGGTGTTCGCCACGGTTGAAGACGTAGACGTTGTCGTTCCTGTCGGTGCCGACGGCACCGATTTCCTTGAACGACCAGCCCGCGGGCAGCTTGCCCCAGTTCTCGACGCATTCGTACGTGTAATCGCCACTGCCGACGACCTTCGTCATGTGCGTTTCCCCCTTCGTGCCCTTGCGTGGGTTCGATCCGGCGGTAGCTTGTCACGCCGGACGGAACGGTGCCAGCCCGGTCGCCTTGCCCAGAACCGCGCCGCAACGTAACCATACCGCCCAACCGCCACGATCAGGGGAAGACGTGCCATGAAACTCATCAGCTTCCGCCGCCCGGACGGCACCGCCAGCTGGGGCGTCGCCAAGGATGCCGGGATCGTCGACCTCGGCGCGCACGCACCCAGCCTGCGCCACGCGCTGTGGGCCACCGAATCGCTGGCCGACGCGGCCGGCGGGCCTGTCCGCTACCAGCTCGACGACGTCACCCTGCTGCCGCCGATCCCCAACCCGGACAAGATCCTGTGCATCGGGTTGAACTACCTGTCGCACATCCGGGAAGGCGGTCGCGAGCCGCCGAAGAAGCCGATCATCTTCACCCGCTTCGCCAACACCCAGGTCGCGCACGGCCAGCCGATGGTACGGCCCAACATCTCCGAGACCTTCGACTTCGAGGGCGAGATGGCGGTCATCATCGGCAAGAGCTGCCGGCATGTGCCGAAGGACCGCGCGCACGAGGTGATCGCCGGCTATAGCTGCTACAACGACGGCTCGATCCGCGAATGGCAGCGCCATTCCACCCAGTTCACGCCGGGCAAGAACTTCGTCGCCACCGGCGGCTTCGGCCCCTGGATCGTCACCCCCAGCGAGGCCGGCGACATCAGCAAGCAGACGCTGCGGACCCGGCTCAACGGCGAGGAGATGCAGCACGCCACCATCGACGATCTCTGCTTCGACGTGCCGACGCTGATCGAATATTGCTCCACCTTCACCCGGCTGGAACCCGGCGACGTGATCGTCACCGGCACCACCGGCGGCGTCGGCGCCTATCGCACCCCGCCGCTATGGATGAAGCCCGGCGATGTCGTGGAGGTGGAGATCTCCGGCATCGGCACGCTGCGCAACCCGATCGTTCAGGAAGACTGATGCTCACTTCAATTCCCTGGGCGCGCGACCTCGCCACCATCGCCGATGAGTTCGCCGATCTGGTCTGCATGCATGACGGCGACAACGGCCTGACCTTCCGCACCATGGCGGGCCGCGCCGCCCGGCTCGCGCACATGCTGCACGAACGCGGGCTGCGTCCTGGGGAGCCGGTGGCGACCTCGCTGCGCAACTCGCTGCCGGCGGTGTGGGCAACCGTCGGCCTGCGCATCGCCGGTGCCGGCGACACGCCGCTGAACGCCTCGATGACCGATGCCGAACGGCGCTACTCCATCGAGCTTTCCGGCGCACGCTGCGTGGTGACGACACGGTCGCAGGCAGACTCGTTCCGCGCGCTCGGCTGCGACGTGATCACGATAGAGGACATGCCGGACGAGCCCGGCGACCTGCGGAGCCTGCCCAACGTGCCGGCGGAGGCGCGCGGGCGGATCAGTTTCACCTCGGGCACCACCGGC
>PKWQ01000110.1 GCA_003133265.1 Acetobacteraceae bacterium | reverse complement strand
CACGACGTCCGGCGACAGCCCGGCGGCCAGCATTCGTTCCTTCAGCTTCTCCTGCTCCGGTCGCGCGTAGGCGCCGCCGAACCGCTCCGGCCGTGTCGCCGCGGAATCGAATATTTTCGTCTGCACCGCGCCGGGGCAGAGCACCGATACGCCGATCCCCGAGCCCGCGAGTTCCTGCTCCAGCGCCTCGGACAGCGCCACCACGGCGTATTTCGTCATCGAATAGGCGCCCTGCCTGCCGCCCTCGCGCAGGAAGAAGCCGGAGATGGACGCGGTGTTCACCACATGCCCGCCCTCATTATGCGCGCGGATCAGCGGCAGGAAGCTGTGGATGCCGTGGATGACGCCGTTCACGTTCACCCCCATCACCCAGCGCCATTCGTCCAGGCCGACATCCGCGACCTGCGTGCCGTGCATCGCCACGCCGGCATTGTTCACCGCGATATGCAGCTTGCCGAACGCATCGCTCACCGTCCGTCCGGCTGCCTCGACCGAGGCCGGATCGGTCACGTCGACGACGATGCCGAGCGATTTCACCCCCATCGCCGCGATCGCCGCGCGCGCCTGTTCCAGCGGCCCCGGCTGGATATCGGCGATGGCGACGTTCACCCCCGCGCCCGCCAGCGCCTTGGCGATGCCGAAGCCGATGCCCGACGCGCCGCCGGTGACGATTGCGTTCTTGCCAGTCAGGTCTTGCATGTCCGTTTCCCCCGCCATTTGTTGTGCGTACACTGTCCGGGGATTCGGCCCGGTGGGCAAACCGCTCTTCAGCCGATGAAGCACGCCGCCGGCATCAAGGCCAGCGTGGACGGCAGCAGCGGGGAAAACCCCATGCAGTCCAGCACGTCCGCACGCACGTCCACGCCGGGCGCGACCTCGCTGAGTACCAGCCCGTCCTGCGTCAGCCGGAACACCGCGCGCTCGGTGACATAGATCACCTCGTGTCCGCGCTTCAGCGCCTCCGGGCCGGAGAAGGTGATCTGCTCCACCGCCGCCACCAGCTTGCGCACGGTGCCGGGCCGCGCCACGCGCAGCCGCCCGCCGCCGATTTCCAGTTGCGTGCCCTTGGTGTCGAACGTGCCGCAGAACACCATCTTGCGCGCGTTCTGGGCGATGTCGATGAACCCGCCCGGCCCCACCGTCAGCCCGCCGAGCCGGGAGACATTGACGTTGCCCGCCGCGTCCAGCTCGCCGAAGCCGAGGAAGGCGATGTCCAGTCCGCCGCCGGAATAGAAATCGAACTGCGACGGCGCGTCGATCATCGCCGAGGGGTTGCGCGCGAAGCCGAACAGCGTGCCGTCCAGCAGCGTGCCGCCGTAGGTGCCGTGCTCGATGGTCTGGAAATAGCGGTCCAGGTCGCCGCGCGCCGCCACCAGCTTGGCAATGGCGTCGGGGATGCCGAAACCGTAATTGATCACCGCGCCATCGAACAGTTCGTCCGCCGCGCGGCGCGCGATCACCTGGCGCTCGTTGAACGGCGCCGGGGCTTCCGCCGGCACCGGGCCGAAACGCTCGCCGGAGATCGTCGGATCGTAGGGCAGGTCGTAGCTCATCGCCTGATCCGGATCGACCACCACCGCATCGACGATCGCGCCGGGGATGCGTACCGCGCGGGCGGGCAGGGTGCCGGCGTTCACCCGCGTACGCACCTGGGCGATCACCGTGCCGCCCGAATTGTGCGCCGCCAGCGCCACCGCGTAGCTGTCCAGGTTGGCCGCTTCCTGATCGAAGGAAATGTTGCCGTCGGCATCGGCGAACGAGCCGCGCACGATCGCCACATGCACCGGGAACGGCTTGTAGCGGAGATATTCGCGCCCATCGATCCGGGTCAGTTCCACCAGATCCTCGCGCGCGCTGGCGTTCATCTTGCCGCCGCCGTGGCGCGGGTCGATCACGGTGCCGAGCCCGACATGGGTGAACAGGCCGGGCCGCCCGGCGCCGATTTCGCGGAACAGCTGCGTCATCACCCCGCCGGGCATGATGTAGGCCTCGATCTTCTCCGCCCGCGCCAGTTCCTGCATGCGCGGCGACCAGACCCAGTGCCCGCCGATCACCCGCTTTACCATGCCCTCGTGGGCGAAGCAGTTCAGCCCCTTGGTCTTGCGGTCGCCGAGGCCGAGCGCGTGGATCACGGTCAGGTTGCGTGGCCGCGCGGTGGCGAGGAAGCGGCGTTCGATGGCGGCGAAGGTGGCGGATGCCTCCATCAGCCCGCCGCCGCCGCCGATCAGCGCTACCGTGGCGCCATCGCCGATCAACTCGGCGGCGGCATCGGCGGACAGGAACCGCGCGCGCGCCATTGCTCAGCCCGCCACGTCGAACAACGCCGCGCCGTGCTTCAGTGCGCTGCGCGCGATCGTGGTGCGATGGATTTCCGAGGTGCCGTCGAAGATGCGGTAGACGCGCGCGTCGCGGTAATAGCGCTCGATCGGCAGGTCCTTGCAGTAGCCCATGCCGGCGAACACCTGCACCGCGCGGTCCACCACCCGCCCCAGCGTCTCCGACGCCTGCACCTTCACCATGGCGATCCAGTCGCGCGCCGGCAGGCCCTGGTCGATCATCCAGGCGGCGCGGTGCAGCATCAGCCGCGCGGCGCTGATCTCCATCACGCTGTCGGCGATCATCTGCTGGATCAGCTGGAAATTGCCGATCGGCTGGCCGAACTGCCGGCGTTCGTTGGCATGGTCCGTCATCAGCCCCAGCACATGCGTCGCCTTGCCGATCGCCCGCGCGCCCACCTGACCGAGCCGCACCCGGCCCAGCGTCTCCAGCGCCAGCCGCAGCCCTTGGCCCGCCCCGCCCAGCAGGGCGTCGGCGTCCAGCCGGATGTCGTCGAAGAACAGCTCCACATGGCTGGTGCCGCGCAGNNACCAGGAACAGGGAAATGCCCTTCGCCCCGGCCGCCGGATCGGTCACGGCGGAGACGATGAAATAGTCGGAGACCAGCCCGTCGCTGATGAAATGCTTCTGCCCCGACAGACGCCACCCATCGCCGTCGCGCAGCGCGCGGGTGCGGATGCTGGCCGCGTCCGATCCCGCACCCGGCTCGGTGATGGCGATCGAGCCGGTGCGCTCGCCGCGCACCGAGGGGATCAGCCAGCGCTGCTTCTGCGCCTCGGTGCCGGCCAGCAGCACTTCATAGACATTGCCGAAGGCGCGGCGGATCAGGATGTCGCTGGTGTGGCCGAACTGTTCCTCGGTCAGCATCGTGTCCAGCGCCGACAGCCCGCCGCCGCCGTATTCGGCCGGGATGTTCATCGCATACAGCCCGAGCGCGCGCGATTTCACGAAGATCGCCCGCGCGGTCTCCGGCGCCAGCACGCCGGTCGCGTCCAGTTCGGTCTCCAGCGGCGCCAGTTCCTCCTGGATGAAGCGGCGGACGGTGGCGATCAGCAGGCGCTGCTCGTCGCTGAGGGCAAAATCCATGGGAACATCCATCATGGCCGGAATATCGGCCAGTCTCGCACGATCCGCGCGCGGAACGCCACCGTCCGCCAGTACCGGCATCGGGTTCGCGCATGGATGAAACCACACGCGCGGCCCCGGCGTTGCCGGATGCGCTACTCCGAGATTAGTCTTCCCTTCGGAAAGTCGGCAGGCCACCCATCCCGGACCTGTCGGATGAGCAGACCGGGGACGTCCCAGCAACAGCGCGAGAACCGCCATGAAGATCACCAAGATCCTGACCAGCATCCTGCACATCCCGGAAGACGATCCGCTGGCCGACATGCCCGAGGAAACCGGCCGCATGCGCCCGGTGGTAACGCTGCGCATCCAGACCGACGCGGGGATCGAGGGGGTCGGCCTGACGTTCTACGGCGGGGCGATGACCGGTTCACTGCGCACGGCGGTGGACGAGCTGGGCGCGCTGACCATCGACGAGGACCCGCTGCGCATCGAGGCGATCGTGCGCAAGCTGCGCGCCGCCGCCGGCGACAACTGCGGGCCGGCGGGCATCTTCCTGCTGGCGCTGTCGGCGATCGACATAGCGCTGTGGGACATCAAGGCCAAGGCCGTCGAACTGCCGCTGTGGAAGCTGCTCGGCGGCGCGCGCGACCGGGTGCCGACCTATGCCAGCGGCTCGCTGCGCCGTGGGCTGACCGACAACCAGGCCGCCACCGCCGCGCGGCGGCTGGTGGACAAGGGCTTCGTCGAGATGAAGACGCAGATGGCGCTGCCCGGCAATCCGTCGCCGGCCGAGGAGGTGCGGCGGGTGCGCGTGGTGCGCGACGCGATTGGCCCCGACATCAAGCTGATGTGCGACATCAACCAGCGCTGGCGGCCCGAGCAGGCGATCGACATCGGCAAGCGCGTCGAGGATGTCGGGCTGTTCTGGCTGGAGGACGTCACCGTCTGCGACGACTACCAGGGGCTGGCGCGGATCAACGCGGCTTTGTCCACGCCGATCGCTGGCGGCGAGTATGTCTGGGGCATCGTGCCGTTCCGCCACATGATCGAGGCGCGCTCGGTCGACATCGTGATGATCGATCTGGTGCGCGTCGGCGGCATCACCCAGTGGTTGAAGGTCGCCGGCATGGCCGAGGCGTTCAACCTGCCGGTGGTCAGCCATGTGATCCCGGAGTTCCACCTGCACCTGATCGCGGCGATACCGAACGGGCTGACGGTGGAATACATGCCGTGGATGATCAAGCTGTTCCAGGAGACCCCGCCGATCGAGCAGGGCCATCTGGTGCTGCCGAACACGCCCGGCCTCGGGTTGACATTCGACGAAGCGGCGCTGAAGTCGTTCCGCGTCGCCTGATCCCCCGCGTCCCGGGATCGGGCGGCTTGCCCGATCCCGTCCGGTGCAGCATGATTGGTTTCGAGCCGGCCGCGCCGCCATCGGGCGCGGTCCGCCACGTTTCGCAGCCGTTCTTGGGTCACGCGCAGTCAGCCAGTCATGGCCCGGCGGCAGGGAGGAACCACATGCCGTCGCCACCAAGCCGCTGAGCCATGGCCTTCGCGGACANNACCGCCGCGGCGATCATGACCGGCCCGGTCGGCTGGCTGGCGTCGCGTTTCGGCCGCAAGCCGCTGTACATGACCTGCATCGTCGGCTTCACCCTCGCCTCCATGCTCTGCGGCGCGGCGCAGTCGTTGCAGCAGATCGTGCTGTTCCGCGTGCTGCAAGGCCTCTTCAGCGCCGCTCTGGTGCCGTTGTCGCAGGCCACGCTGCTCGACATCTACCCGGCGGAACGGCGCGGGTTCGCCATGGCGATCTGGGGCATGGGCGTGATGATCGGTCCGATCATGGGGCCGACGCTCGGCGGCTATCTGACCGAGTATTACAACTGGCGCTGGGTCTTCTACATCAACCTGCCATTCGGCCTGCTCGCCACCGTCGGGCTGCTGGTCTTCCTGCCCCGCTCGCTGGGACGAGGCCATCTGCGGTTCGACTGGCTCGGGTTCAGCGTGCTCACCCTGGGCATCGGCGCGTTGCAGCTGATGCTGGATCGTGGCCAGGACCAGGACTGGTTCAGCTCGCGCGAGATCGTCGTCGAGGCGGTGCTGGCCGGTCTCGGCACCTATCTCTTCCTCGTTCACATGTTCTGCGCGCGCCGGCCATTGATCCGGCCGTTGCTGTTCAAGGACATGAACTTCTCCGTCGGCCTGGTGATGATGTTCGCGGTGGGCACGATCCTGGTCTCCAGCCTTACGTTGATGACGCCCTGGCTGCAGGTGCTCAGCAACTATCCGGTGGCGACGGCCGGTCTGGTGATGGCGCCGCGCGGTTTCGGCAATCTCACCACCATCATGATCGGCGGTCGGCTGTCCGACCGGATCGACCCGCGCTATTTGGTCGCCACCGGCCTGCTGCTGAACTGCTGGTCGTTCTGGCTGATGACCGGATGGACGCCGGACGTATCGCAATCCACGCTGATCACCGCGATCGTCATCCAGGGTGCGGGGCTGGGCCTGGTGTTCACCCCGCTGCAGGTGCTGGCATTCACCACGCTGGAACCCTCGCTGCGTACCGAGGGCGCGGCGCTGTTCAGCCTGTTCCGCAACATCGGCGCCGCGATCGGCGTTTCCGTGACCGCCTCGATGCTGGCNNGGTCTCCGTTACCACGTCGCTGCTGGCGCACAACACCCAGGTGCTGCACGAGGTCATCGGCGCGTCCGTCACCCCCTTCAACCGCGCGCTGCAAGCCCTGGGCGCGGCGCGGTCGCTGCTCGATCCCGCCACGCCGCACGGCGCCGCGCTGCTGGACCAGATCATCAATCAGCAGGCGCAGATCATCGCCTATGTCGACGATTACGTATTGATGATCTTCACCACCGCCCCGGCGCTGCTGCTGCTGTTGCTGATGCGCGGGACCAGGCAGGCGGTGGCAGCGGCCCCGGCCGGGAATGGCCGGAATCCGGTGTCCGGAGCTTCCGGCGCGGATTGACCCAAGAAGTCAGGTTCGCGGCGGCAGCCGTGGCCTGGGCAGGCCGCCGGATTCCATCAGCCGGGCCTGCACCGCCCAGTGGACCGGCGGCAGGCGGTTACCGATGCGCAGCGCGGCGTCGCGCATCACGCGGGCCGGCAGCCGGTCGTCGGTGTACAGCATCGCGGTCGCGTTGGTGCCCAGATACATCAGCCAGGTCGCCCGCCGGTGGGCGCTCTGGTAGCGGCGCAGCAGGGCCGGATCGGCGATGTCGCCGCCGCGCGATGCCGCCGCCTTGATCTCCTCGGCCAGGGTGTGCTGGCCGCGCAGGCCGAAATTGAAGCCGTGCGCGGTCACCGGGTGCATGCCGACCGCCGCATCGCCGATCAGCGCGAAGCGGTTGGCGACGAACCGCTCGGCATAGACCGCCACCAGCGGATAGGCGTGGCGCGTGCTGACCAGCCGCATACCGCCCAGCCGGTTGCGATAGCGTTCGGTGATCTCCGCGCCGAATGCCGCCGGGTCCATCGCCATCAGTTGGTCGATCTCGTGTCCCGGCAGCGTGATCACCGCCGAGGATACGTTGCCGTTCAGCGGCAGCATGGCGATGGTCTGGCCGTAATCGAACCATTCCGTGGCGATATGCTCGTGCGGCTCATCGTGCTCGACCCGGCAGACCATCATCACCTTGCCGAAATCATGCATGCTCGCCGGGATGCCCTGGCGCCGCCGCGTCTCGGAGAACCGCGTGTCGGCGGCCACCACCAGCCGCGCGGCCAGTTCCCGCCCGTCGGCCAGCCGCACGCGCGCGCCACTGGCGTCGGTGTCCACCCGGGCCACCGATACCCCGGCCAGCAGCGTCAGATGCGGCTGTCCCGCCGCCGCCTCATACACGGCGCGGCGGATCAGGTGGTTCGCCACCAGATAGCCCAGTTCCTGCTCGCTGCGCCGCGCGGTGTTGAAGCGCATGGCGTAGCTGGAGGCGCCGTTCATCACCCGCGCCTCGCGCAGCGGCGAGATTTCCTCGGCCGGGATGCGCGACCACGCATCCAGCCCGCGCAGCAATTCGGCCGACAGATGGGTCAGCGCGATCTCGCGCCCGTCGAACGGCGGATTGACGAGGTCGGATTCCGGCAGTTTCTCGACAATGGCCACGCTCAGGCCGGTTCCGGCCAGGGACCGCGCGAAGCTGAGACCGGCTGGCCCGGCCCCCACGATCACCACATCGAACTGCATGCCACCACTCCAAGAAGCCGCACAGGATAG
>PKWQ01000128.1 GCA_003133265.1 Acetobacteraceae bacterium | reverse complement strand
GCCGTGCGCGCCGCAGCCGAAACAGTGGAAATGGTCGTCATAGACGTAGAACGACGGCGTCTTCTCCCCGTGGAACGGGCAGCAGCCCTTCCATTGCCGGCCCGAGCGCGCCAGGCGCACGCGCCGCCCGATCATCGCCGGCAGCGGGGTGCGCAGGCGCAGTTCGTCGAGAAAAGCGGGGGGAAGCGCCATCGATCAGCCGCCCAGCTTCGCTTTCACCAGCGGCCCGGCCTTGGCCATGTCGAGCGTGGCGGCATATTTGGCCTTCAGCGCCGCCATCACCTTGCCCATGTCCTTGATCGACGCGGCACCGGTCTCCGCCACCGCCGCGTCCACCGCCGCCGCCGTCGAGGCGTCGTCCATCTGCTGGGGCAGGAATGCCTCGATCACCGCGATCTCCGCCTCTTCCTTGGCCGCCAGCTCCGGCCGGTTGCCCTGGCGGTACAAATCCACCGATTCCCGGCGCGACTTCACCATGCCGCGCAACATGCTCAGCACCTCCTCGTCCGGCACCTTGTCGATGCCCTTCGGGCGCGCGGCGATGTCCGTGTCCTTTAGTCTGGCCAGAATCATGCGCAATGTGGAGGTCCGTGGCGCGTCGCCAGCCTTCATCGAGGTCTTGAGCTGGTCGGTGAACTGGTCGCGCAATGCCATCCGGGTGCCTCCGAGAAAATATCCCTCTACTATATAGGGAGTTTCCAGTCCCGCCGCGTGTCACAATCCGACAATGGCTGGGCCCGGAGAAAATTTCCCAGACTCGGCGACATTCCCTTGATCTGGGAATTTTCTTCCCATACATATCCGCCCATGACAATCAGCGTCGACGAGATCATCGACCGGCTGGGCGGGGCGGATGCCGCCGCCCGGTTGACCGGGGTAGGCACCGAGGCGGTGCGCAAATGGCGCCAGTCCCGTTCGATTCCCGCCAAGCACTGGCCGACCCTGATCGCCGCCACCGGCCTGTCGCTCGCCGATCTCTCCGGCCCCGTTCCCCTTGGCACTCCCGCCAGCCAGACGAGCACGCACATGCAAGACCAGACCGCCGTTCCCGAAGGCGCGACCGCCGCGCTGGTTCTCGCCGACGGCGCCGTGTTCTGGGGCCGCGGCTTCGGCGCGCACACCGCCGCCACCGCGCCGGTGGGCGAGGTCTGCTTCAATACCGGACTGACCGGCTATCAGGAAACCCTGACCGATCCGTCCTATGCCGGGCAGATCATCACCTTCACCTTCCCCCATATCGGCAATGTCGGCACCAATATCGAGGATCTAGAGGCCGCCACGATCGCCGCGCGCGGCCTGGTGGTGAAGCAGGACATCACCGAACCGTCGAGCTGGCGCAGCACCCAGCCGCTGGAAGCCTGGCTCCGCGCGCAGGGCAAGACCGGCATCGCCGGGCTGGATACCCGCGCGCTGACCATCCGCATCCGCGACGGCGGCGCGCCGAGCGGCGTGCTGTGCTTCCCTTCCAACGGCCGCTTCGATATCGCCGCCCTGCGCGCCGAAGCCGAGGCATGGCCGGGGCTGGCGGGCATGGACCTGGCCAAGACCGTCTCCTGCACCCAGAGCTATGCGTGGGACGAGACGCAATGGGTCTGGCCGACCGGCACCGGCACGCAGACCAGCCCGAAGCATCACGTGGTCGCGGTGGATTACGGCGCCAAGCGCAACATCCTGCGCTGCCTCGCCTCCGCCGGCTGCCGCGTTACCGTGGTGCCGGCCACCGCCACGGCGGACGACATCCTGCGCCACAAGCCGGACGGCGTCTTCCTGTCCAACGGCCCCGGCGACCCGGCGGCAACCGGCGCATACGCGGTGCCGGCGATCCAGGGCGTGCTGGCCTCGGGCGTGCCGGTGTTCGGCATCTGCCTCGGCCATCAGTTGCTGGCGCTGGCGCTGGGTGCGAAGACCTACAAGCTGGACCGTGGCCATCGCGGCGCCAACCAGCCAGTGAAGGACCTCGCCACCGGACGGGTAGAAATCACCAGCCAGAACCACGGTTTCGCGGTGGACGCCGACACCCTGCCGGCCAATGTCCGCGCCTCCCATGTCAGCCTGTTCGACGGCAGCAACGAGGGCCTGGCCTGCACCGACCGCCCGGCGTTCAGCGTGCAGTACCACCCGGAAGCCAGCCCGGGACCGTCCGACAGCCATTATCTGTTCAAGCGGTTCGTCGATCTGATCGAAAAGCACGGCTGAATGTCCGCGCCGGACCCCGTCGCGCTGCTGCTGCTGACCGCCTTCCGCCACACGGTCTCCGAACCGAACGTGGAGGCGGGCTGCGCACGCATACAGGAACTGGCCGGCCAGCCGATCGCCGCCGAGGATTTCCACGCCGCCCTCGCCGCCTGTCTGCGCGACGGCCTGATCCGCGAGCCGGTCCGCATCCCCGAGGGCGCGCTGCAATGCCACTGGCGCCTTGAACTGACCCCAGCGGGCGTCGTCGCCGCCCGCGCCCTGAGCCAACCATCCGGAGCCTGAAGATGCCCCGCCGCACCGACATCAAATCCATCATGATCATCGGCGCCGGGCCGATCGTCATCGGCCAGGCCTGCGAGTTCGACTATTCCGGCGCCCAGGCCTGCAAGGCGCTGAAGGCCGAGGGCTACCGGGTGATCCTGGTCAACTCCAACCCCGCCACCATCATGACCGACCCGGGTCTGGCGGACGCCACCTACATCGAACCGATCACCCCCGAGATGGTCGAAAAGATCATCGCTCGGGAAAAACCCGACGCGCTGCTGCCCACCATGGGCGGGCAGACCGCGCTGAACACCGCCATGCAGCTGCATGCCTCCGGCGCGCTGGCCCGCCACGGCGTGGAGCTGATCGGCGCTAAGGCGGAGGTGATCGACCGCGCCGAAGACCGGCTGAAATTCCGCGACGCCATGGCCGAGATCGGCATCGAGAGCCCGAAATCCGCCATCGCCCACTCCATGGCCGAGGCGCGCGAGGCGCTTGTCCTGGTCGGCCTGCCCGCGGTGATCCGCCCGAGCTTTACCCTGGGCGGCACCGGCGGCGGCATCGCCTACAACCGCGAGGAGTTCGAGCAGATCGCCGGCGGCGGCCTGGAAGCCTCGCCCACCTCGGAAGTGCTGATCGAGGAATCGGTGCTGGGCTGGAAGGAATACGAGATGGAGGTGGTCCGCGACAGAGCGGATAACTGCATCATCGTCTGCTCGATCGAGAACGTCGATCCGATGGGCATCCACACTGGCGATTCCGTCACCGTCGCGCCGGCGCTCACGCTGACCGACAAGGAATACCAGATCATGCGCGACGCCTCGATCGCGTGCCTGCGCAAGATCGGCGTCGATACCGGCGGGTCGAACGTGCAGTTCGCGCTCAACCCGGCCGACGGGCGCATGCTGGTGATCGAGATGAATCCGCGCGTCTCGCGTTCCTCGGCGCTCGCCTCCAAGGCCACCGGCTTTCCCATCGCCAAGATCGCCGCCAAGCTCGCGGTCGGCTACACGCTGGACGAACTCGCCAACGACATCACCCGGGTCACGCCGGCAAGCTTCGAGCCGACCATCGACTACGTGGTGGTGAAGATCCCGCGCTTCACCTTCGAGAAATTCCCCGGCACGCCGGCGATGCTGTCCACCAGCATGAAGTCGGTCGGCGAGGCGATGGCGATCGGGCGCAGCTTCGCCGAGGCGCTGCAAAAGGGCCTGCGCAGCATGGAAACCGGCTATTCCGGCCTCGACCCGATCGAACCGCCGGGCGATGGCACGGCGGATGCCTTCCGCGCCGCGCTGTCCGAGCCGAGGCCGGAGCGCATCGTGATGGCCGCGCAGGCGCTGCGCGCCGGCCTGACGGTGGAGGACATCCACGAGACCAGCAAGTTCGATCCCTGGTTCATCCGCGAGCTTGCCCGCATCGTCGATGCCGAGCGCGCCGTTGCCGCCAACGGCCTGCCGCGCGATGCGGGCGCGCTGCGCCGGCTGAAGGCGCTCGGCTTCTCCGACCACCAGCTTGCCCAGTTCTCCGGACGCGCGGAGACCGAGATCGCCGCACTGCGCGCCAGCCTCGGCGTGGTGCCGGTCTACCGGCGCATCGACACCTGCGCCGGCGAGTTCGCCTCCGCCACGCCCTACATGTATTCCACCTACGAAGGCGGCTTCGGCACGCCGGTCTGCGAGGCCGATCCGACCGACAGGGAGAAGATCATCATCCTCGGCGGCGGGCCGAACCGCATCGGCCAGGGCATCGAGTTCGACTATTGCTGCGTCCACGCCGCCTACGCGCTGAAAGATGCCGGGTTCGAGACCATCATGGTCAATTGCAACCCCGAAACCGTCAGCACCGACTACGACACCTCCGACCGGCTGTATTTCGAGCCGCTGACCGCCGAGGACGTGATCGCGCTGGTGCGCCGCGAACAGCAGAACGGCACCTTGCTCGGCTGCATCGTGCAATATGGCGGGCAGACGCCGCTGAAACTGTCGCAGGCGCTGTCGCGCGCCGGCATTCCCATCCTCGGTACCTCGGCGGATGCGATCGACATCGCCGAGGACCGCGAACGCTTCCAGCATCTGCTGAACGGCCTGGGTCTGCTCCAGCCGGAGAACGGCATCGCCCGCTCGGCCGAGGAAGCGGAAACCATCGCCGACCGGGTCGGCTATCCCGTGGTGATCCGGCCGAGCTACGTGCTCGGCGGGCGGGCGATGGAGATCGTCTACGACCGCCACGGCCTGCACCGCTACATGCGCGAGGCGGTGCGGGTGTCGGGCGACAATCCGGTGCTGATCGACCGTTATTTGAACGATGCGATCGAGGTCGACGTGGACTGCATCGCCGATGGCGAGACGGTCTATGTCGCCGGCGTGATGGAGCATATCGAGGAAGCCGGCATTCATTCCGGCGACAGCGCCTGCTCCCTGCCGCCCTACACGCTGTCGCCCGCCACCGTCACCGAGCTGAAGGCTGAGACCGAGGCGATGGCCAAGGCGCTCGGCGTGGTCGGCCTGATGAACGTGCAGTACGCCATCAAGGACGACACGATCTACGTGCTGGAGGTGAACCCGCGCGCCAGCCGCACCGTACCGTTCGTTGCCAAGGCGACGGGGGTGCCGGTCGCCAAGATCGGCGCGCGCGTGATGGCCGGCGCCAAACTGAAGGATTTCCGCCTGGACGACCAGGCCATCGCACCGCATGTCGCGGTGAAGGAAGCCGTCTTCCCGTTCGCCCGCTTCCCCAACGTCGACACCATCCTGGGTCCGGAAATGAAATCCACCGGCGAGGTCATGGGCCTGGATTCCAGCTTCGAGCGTGCCTTCGCCAAGTCCCAGCTCGGCGCCGGGGTGCGGCTGCCGGACAGCGGGCGGGTGTTCCTCTCGGTCAAGGACGCCGACAAGAAGGGCCTGGCGGCGCTGGCGCGGCGGCTGACGGACATGGGCTTCTCGATCTCCGCGACGCGCGGCACGGCGGCGCGCATCCGCGAGGCGGGGCTGGCGGTAACGGTGCTGAACAAGGTTCTGGAAGGCCGGCCGCATTGCGTGGACGCGATTCGTTCCGGTGAAATTCAGCTGGTAATCAATACCGCATCCGGTCCGCAGTCGGTCGCCGACAGCTTCGCGATCCGCCGCAGCGCGCTGACGCACGGGGTTCCGCATTACACCACCATGGCCGGCGCGCGGGCCGCCGTGCATGCAATCGCGGCGCTGAAATCGGGAATGCTTGAAGTTGCGCCGCTACAGTCCTATTTTCGCGGATCGTTCTGAATCCCCCCCGTCGCGGCTGAGACGGGTCCGGACGCCAGGTGGCGTCGCGGTCCCGCACTCCAGACGCGGCGGTTGTGTTTCAGCCGCCACGCCTGACTGCCTGTCGCTTCCGACCATCACCATAGGACCGTGCCGTGCAGAAATTCCCCATGACCGCCCCCGGCCTACAGCGGTTGGAGGAAGAGCTCCGCAACCTGAAATCCGTGGAACGCCCGGCCGTGATCCGTGCGATCGCGGAAGCCCGCAGCCACGGCGATCTCAGCGAGAACGCCGAGTACCACGCCGCGCGGGAACGCCAGTCCTTCATCGAGGGCCGCATCCAGGAACTGGAGGAGATCGTCTCCGCCGCCGAAGTGATCGACCCGTCGGCGCTGACCGGCGAGCACGTGAAGTTCGGCGCGCATGTCTGGCTGCTGGACGAGGAGACGGAGAAGGAAGCCTCCTACCAGATCGTCGGCGTGTATGAGGCCGACATCAAGCTGGCGCGGCTGTCGATTTCCTCGCCGCTCGCCAAGGCGCTGATCGGCAAGAAGACCGGCGAGACCATTTCGGTGCCGGCGCCGGGCGGGGATCGCACCTACGAGATCCTCGGCGTGAAGTTCATCTGATCCTGTGTTCCAGCTTTCCGATGTAGAGGCAGCGGCCGGGCGTATCGCCGGGCGCGTGCTGCGCGCCCCGTCGGTGCGCAGCGCCGCATTGTCCGCCGCGACCGGCGCCGACGTGATCCTGAAGCTGGAAAATCTCCAGGCGACCGGCGCCTTCAAGGAGCGCGGCGCGGCCAACCGTCTGGCGCTGCTGAGCCCGGCCGAGCGCGAGCGCGGCGTGGTCGCCATGTCCGCCGGCAATCACGCCCAGGCGGTGGCGCGTCATGCCAGCCTGCTCGGCATCGCCGCGACCATCGTGATGCCGAAATTCACCCCCTCGACCAAGGTGACCCGCACCGCCGGCTGGGGCGCGACCGTGGTACTGCACGGCGAAACCCTCGCCGAGGCCGCCGCGCACGCGCAGACGCTGGCCGAGACGCAGGGGCTGGTGTTCGTCCACCCCTACGACGACCCGGCGGTGATGGCCGGCCAGGGGACGGTGGCGCTGGAAATGCTCGCCGATTTCCCCGAGCTGGACGTGCTGGTCATTCCGGTGGGCGGCGGCGGGCTGCTTGCCGGCTGCCTGGTCGCGGCCACCGCGATCAAGCCGGGCATCGCCGTCTACGGCGTGGAGGTCGAAGCCTACACCGCCATGGCCCAGCGCCTCGCCGGCCGCCCGGTCTCCGTCGGCGGCCCGACCATCGCCGAGGGCATCGCGGTGCGCGACATCGGCGAGACGGCGTTCGAGATGGTGCGCCGCCGCGTGACCGAGGTGCTGGTGTTGCCGGAACGCGCGATCGAGGAAGCCATCGGTCTGCTGGCCGAAGGCGCCAAGGTGGTGGCGGAAGGCGCGGGTGCCGCCGGCGTCGCCGCGCTGCTGACCTATCCCGAGCGGTTCCGCGGCAAGCATGTCGGCACCACGGTGAGCGGCGGCAACATCGACGCGCGCATCCTGTCCAACGTGCTGCTGCGCAACCTGCTGCGCGACGGACGGCTGCTGCGCCTGCACATGCAGATCCCCGACCGTCCCGGCGTGCTGGCCGACATCGCCACCAAGATCGGCGACACCGGCGGCAACATCATCGAGGTTTCGCATCAGCGCCTGTTCGCCGCCGCCTCGGTGCAGGCCGCCGAGCTGGAGGTGATGGTGGAAGCCCGCGATCCCGCGCACGCCAACACCATCGTCAGCGCGCTGGAAGCCAGCTACGTGGTCCGCCGGGTCTGAACGTCAGGTCGCCATATAGCCGCCATCGACGTTGTAGGCCGAGCCGCTGACATAGGACGCGCGGTCGGAACAGAACCAGCAGACCATCTCGGCGATTTCCTCCGGCTTGCCCATGCGGTGGAACGGCACCTGCGCCATCAGTTCCGCGCCGCGGCGCGACATGGTGTCGCGCGTCATCGGCGTTTCGATATAGCCGGGGCAGACCGCGTTCACCCGGATATTGTCCCCGGCATATTCCAGCGCCGCGGTCTTGGTCAGGCCGACCACGCCGTGCTTGCTCGCCACGTAGGCCGAGGAGGTCTGCAACCCCACCAGCCCGGCGATCGAGGCGGTGTTCACGATCGAGCCGCCACCCTGCTTGACCATCTGCTCCAGCTCGCTCTTCATGCAGAGCCAGACGCCCTTCAGGTTCACCGCGATCATCCGGTCGAACGCATCTTCCGACCATTCCGCCGTCCGCTTGCCCGACGCGCCGACCTGGTATCCGGCGATACCGGCGTTGTTGTAAGCGCAGTCGAGCCGCCCGAACGCCGCCACGGTGGTGTCGATCATCGCCTGCACCTGGGCCGCACTGGTCACGTCGACCAGGATAGACATCGCCTGCCCGCCGGCGGCGTTGATCATGCCGACCGTCGCCTTGGCGCTGTCCTCCGACATATCGGCCACCGCGACCCGCGCGCCCTCGCGCGCGAACAGCAGCGACGTCGCCCGCCCGATCCCCGACCCGCCGCCGGTGATCAGCGCGGTCTTGCCCTGCAACATGCCAGCCATCGTTCCCTCCTGCGTTGCGCCATTGGTACGCTCGGCGGACCCCGAGGATGGCTGCCTATGGCGGACGGCTCAAGAGCGATTCGAATTGCGCGTAAGCGGATGGCCGCGACTCGCGCCAGATTCTTTCCATTCGGCCGCCCGCGCGCTAGGATACTTTCTTTAAGCAATGGATTGTCTCGGATGCGCGACGAGATCCTGGCATACAAGCGAGAGCGTATCCTGGAAGAAGCGATGGCGCTGTTCTATGCGCGCGGCTTCACCGGAACGACGCTCGACGACATCGCCGCCGAACTCGGCGTGACGAAGCCTTTCATCTACACGCATTTTCGCAGCAAGACCGACCTGCTGGCGGCGGTCTGCCTGCCCACCATCGAGATGTCGGTGGCCGCGGTCGCCCAGGCGGCCAAGACCGCCGGAACGCCGACGCAAAGACTGCGCCGTGCCATCGTCGACTTCGCCAAGGTGGTCCTGGTCCGCCAGCCGAACATCGCCATCTATTTCCGCGAGGAAAAGAACCTTTCGCCGGAAGCGCACGAGGAAATCAACACGCAGCGCAAGAAGTTCGACCGGCTGCTGTCGAAACTACTCCGGGAAGGCGTCGCGGCCGGGGAATTCCATATCCGGGACGTAAGCCTGGCCGCGCTGGCAATCGGCGGGATGATCAGCTGGGCCTATACGTGGCACCGCCCCGGCGGACGCCTGCCGGTGGACGAGCTGTGCGAGCGGATGGCGGATTTCGCCCTGCAAATGTCCGGCGTGCATCTGGACCAGCCACAGACATAGCCGCGGCGCCTGTTACGCCGCCGCCGCTCAGGCCCAGGCGTTGCGCAGCACAGCCGAGATCGTTTCCAGCGCCGTGTCCGACGCGCGCAACAATTTGCCCATCGACACGAAGCCGTGCAGCTGGCCGCTGAAATAGCTGCTGACCACTCGCACGCCGTCCTGTTCCAGCCGCCGCGCGTAGGCCAGCCCATCGTCGGCCAGCGGATCGTGCGCGGCAACGACGACAATGGCCGGCGCGGTGCCGCGCAGGCTCGCCGCGTGCAACGGCGAGGCGCGCCAGTCGTACTTGTCCGCCTCGTTGCGCAGATAGTGATCGACGAACCAGCCCATCGTCCGCGCCACCAGCGGAAAGCCGTCGGTGACGCGCTTGTACGAATCGAGGCTCATGGTCATGTCGGTGGCCGGATAGATCAGCACCTGCTGCGTCAGTGCCAGCCCCGCATCGCGCCCGGCCAGCGCGGCGGCGGCGGCCAGGTTGCCGCCGGCGCTGTCGCCGCCGACCGCGACGCGGTTCGGATCGACACCGATCTGCCCGGCCTGATCCACCGCGAAGCGCATCGCGGCCACCGCGTCGTCGAACGCGGCGGGGAATTTATGCTCCGGCGCCAGCCGGTAATCGACCGACAGCACCGCGCACTGCGCCCCGTTCGCCAGACGGCGGCAGATCACGTCATGGCTGTCGATGTCGCCGATCACCCAGCCGCCGCCGTGATAATAGACCAGGCAGGGTAGTTTCCGCCCGGCCTCGGTGCCGATGCCGCGATACAGCCGCACCGGAATCGGCCCGCCCGGCCCCGGCACCGTCAGATCGCGGACCGACGCGACCTCCGCCGGGTCCGGCTGCAATATCGTGCGGCCGGCCTTGTATGCCACGCGCGCCTCGGGCGGCGGCAGACTGTCGAGCGCGGGACGCCCCGCCGTCTTGATCAGTTCGAGCAGCCGTTCGACATCCGGATCGAGCGTCATTCCATCATCCCCTGCCGCGTCTGGCCTATGAAGTGAAGCCAAGAATTGCCGCGGCGGTTTCGCCGGGTTTGTCGAGTTCCGCCAGATGCCCGGCACCGGCGATCACCGCCGTTTCGGTCCTGCCGGCAATGCCCTTGGCAAAATGATCGGCATAGAGGCGCGGAATAACCCTGTCGTGCTCGCCCCAGATCAGCAGCGTCGGCTGGGTGACCAGATGCAGCCGCTTCTCGATCCGCGTGTTGCCCAGCGGCCAGAAGATGCGTGCCGCCGCCTCGGCCGCGCGGGTCTGCTCGATCGGCCATTCGATGGAGTTCGCCCCTTCGGGAACCGCCTTCATCGCGGTCCAGATGTCCGGGTCGGCGCAGAGCAGGCCCGGCACGTTGTCGGCGCGCTGCGCCCAGGGATCGGCGGGCGGCGCCTTGTCGTCGAACAAACCGAACGGCGCGATCAGCGCCAGCCGCCGCACAAACTCCGGCCAGATCGCCGCAGCCTCCAGCGCCAGCGCCGCGCCGACCGAGCTGGCCGCCAGATCGGCACCCACCAGATCGGCCTTGACCAGGATCTCGCGCACCGCCAGCACCCAGTCGAGATGGCTGTCGAGCACGCTGTGGCCGCGATCCCCGCCGGGGAAGCCCGGCAGCGACGGCACGATCACGGTGCGCGTCTCGGACAGCCTGTCCAGGAACGGTACCCAGCGCGGCAGCCCGCCGAACCCGGCCAGGAAGCCGATCCTCGGGCCGCTCCCTTTGCGCCAGACGCGGGTGGGAAAGCCGTTGACATCGATCGTCAGCGTCTCGGGTTCGCTCACGGCGTACTCCTGAAAATGCCGGATGGATCGGCGGGACCGTCCGGCGGTTCCGTGTACGGCACAAGCTGAAACCACAGCGTCTCCGCTTTCATCACCGTACCTCCCTGTATAGTTACCGGGCAGTATTGGGGAGACCCTGCCGGTACGTCAACCGCGCCGGCGGGCGCATATCCGACTGCCGCGGCCGATCATGGCCGCTTTCGCAACCGATCGAACGCGGTGTAGCGTGATGCCACAGCCCGAGTGCGGCGCGCGCGGCAACGACCGACGAAACGATAAACGAGGAACGCCTCCATGGATGCCAACAACACCGGCTGGCAGATCGCCGACATCGACCACATCGCCCGCGCCGGCGCGCTGGTGCCCGATCTGCAAGCCGCCGGGCCCGAGATCGACCGGGCATGCGAACTGCCGGCCCGCATCGTCGATGCGATGCACGCGGCGGGCATGTTCCGGCTGCTGCTGCCCCGCTCCCTCGGCGGCGCCGAGCTCGACCCGGTAACGTATGTGCAGTGCGTGGAACAGATCGCCCGCGGCGATGCCAGCGCCGCCTGGTGCATGAACCAGGGCTCCGGCTGCTCGATGTCGGCGGCGTATCTGGAGCCGGCGGCGGCACAGCAGGTGTTCGCGGACCCGCGCGCCGTGCTGGCCTGGGGCCAGGGACCGGGTGCGCGCGCGGTCAAGGTGGACGACGGCTGGACGGTCAACGGCATCTGGCAGTTCGCCAGCGGCAGCCGCCACAGCACATGGCTCGGCGGGCATTGCCCCACCTTCAACGCCGACGGCTCGCCACGCCGGCATCCGGACGGCAGGCCGTGGGACAGCACCATGCTGTTCCGACGCGAGGACGCGACCATCACCGTGAACTGGGACGTGATGGGCCTGCGCGGCACCGGCAGCGACACCTACGCGGTCAAGGACATGTTTGTGCCCGACCAGCTCAGCCTGACCCGCGACCTGGCGTCGGAGCGGCGCCATCCCGGCCTGCTGTATCGTTTCGCCACCGCCCAGATATACGCCGCCGGCTTCGCCAGTGTCGGCATGGGCATCGCGCGCGCCGCGTTGGACGCCTTCATCCGGCTGGCGCGGGAGAAGACCCCGGCGCTGACCGCGACCACATTGGGCGACAACGCGGTGATCCAGTCGAAGCTCGCGATCTGCGAGGCACAGCTGGGCGCGGCGAAGCTCTATCTGCTGAACGCGCTGCGCGAGGCGCAGGAGACGGTCACGACAGACGGCGAGCTGACGCTGGACCAGCGGGTGAAGATCCGCCTCGCCTCCACCTACGCGATCCACCGGGCGCGCGAGGTGGTGGATTTCGCCTATCACGAGGCGGGCGCGACCGCGATCTTCGAAAGCAACCCGTTCGAGCGCCGTTTTCGCGACATGCACGCGGTGACGCAGCAGATCCAGGCCCGGCAGGCGCATTTCGAGACCGTGGGCCAGCACATCCTGGGGCTGCCGTTCAGCCAGCGCTGGCTGTAAGCCCGGGAAGACCGTTCGGCGAGCGGCCTAGCCGCGCAGCTGGTGCATGATGTCGCGTTTCAGCGCATTGAACTCGGCGTCCACCAGCATGTCGATGGCGCGCGGGCGCGGCAGATCGAT
>PKWQ01000367.1:197-16435 GCA_003133265.1 Acetobacteraceae bacterium | reverse complement strand
CGCGCGGCATCGGCCGGGCCATCGCGCTGCGGCTGGCGGCGGGGGGCTACGACGTGGTGGCCGCGTCGCGCCGCGCGCCGGATAGCGCCCAGCCCGGCGTGCGCTTCATCGCCTGCGACGTGACCGACCCGGCATCGGTCCGCGCGCTGTTCACCGCCCTCGGGCCGCGGGTGGACGCGCTGGTGAACAATGCCGGCGTGGCGGGGGCGAACAGCCTGGCGGCGGATGCCGACGACGCGCTGTGGCACACGATCCTCAACACCAACCTGAACGGCGCCTATTACTGCGCCAAGGCGGCGCTGGCGCAGTTGCCGGACGGGTCGGGGCGGATCGTCAACATCGCCTCGGTGCTCGGTTTGCGCGGCGTGGCGGACCAGACCGCCTATTGCGCGGCCAAGCACGCGGTGGTTGGGTTCACCCGCGCGCTTGCCCTGGCGCTGGCGCCACGCGGGATCACGGTCAACGCGGTCTGCCCGGGCTGGGTGTCGGGCGAGATGTCGCGGCTTCGGTTCGCCGAACTCGGCATCACCGCCGCGCAGGCGGCGGCTTCCATCCCCACCGGGCGGATCACCAGCCCGGAGGACGTGGCCGAGGCGGTCGCCTTCCTGCTCGGTCCGGGTGCGGCCAACATTACCGGCCATGCCCTGCCCATCGAGGGCGGCGGCCTGGCGCTGCCTGAGATTGACCCTGCTTAGGCCTGAAAGGCGCGAGATGACGGATGAGCCCCGGATCAAGGTTGGGTTGTGGGTCAAGATGGCGCTGCGCATGGGCGACATCGGCGGCCGCCCCGGCGCGGTGCTGCGCAAGGGCGATCCGGATGCCGGCGGGGTGCTGGTGGTATTGCGCGGCCGAGACGGCATTGCCGTCCTGTCGCAGCTGCGCACCACCGAGGGCGCGGCTGCCTGGATGCGCGCCACCGGCCCGGCGCCGGTCGATCAGCAGGTGGCGGACCAATATATCGAGCGGCAGCTAAAATTCGACCCGGACCTGTGGGTCGTCGAGTTCGAGGCACCGGATTTGCTGCCGCCGTTCGATGCAAAACTCGTCTGATCCGAGAGGCATTGCACATCGCACAGGGCTGTGGCGCGTTTGTCAGATGATCTGTTGCCGGAAAGTCACAGGTGAGTGAAAAGGTCTGCTTACCTCTCGCATCTCTGCTTCTGACGGATTATAGTTCCATTACTGATCGGTCCGGTGGACGCAGAAAGGGTGGGCGAATGCTCGGCCGCCCCACTGTCGGACAGAGAAGAGCAATATAGAGGAGAAACCATATCATGAACCTTCGGAGCACGCTGCTGGCGGCCACCATCCTGGCCCTGCCGATGGCAGCAAACGCGCAGCCGATCAACGGCATCTATGTCGGCGCCGGCGTCGGCTACAACCTCATGCAGGACCAGAACTGGTCGGCCGGCGGCATGTCGGGGCACGCTGACATGAACGGCGGCTTCGTTGGCGTTCTCTCCGTCGGTTATGGTTTCGGCAACGGCCTGCGCGCCGAGCTGGAAGGCGACTATCGGAACAACGGCTTCCACTCGCTATCGACCGGCGGCGGGACGTTTAGCGCTGGCGGGACGGAGCAGAAATACGGCCCGATGATCAACGTTCTGTATGATTTCAACAACTTGACGCCTTACGTAGTACCGTATGTCGGCGTCGGTGGCGGCTACCAGTGGGCCCAGCAGAACTTCCACGCCGCTGGCCCTGGCTTCTCGGTCGCCTCCAACGAGACGAAGGGCGCACTTGCCTATCAGGGCATCGTGGGCGCGGCGCTTCCGATCACCGGGGTGCCGGGTCTGGCGGTGACCGCTGAGTATCGGTTCATGGGTCTGGAGGGAAATCGCAATTACTCCGGCACCGGGACGATCGGTGGGAAGACCGGATCCGGAACGATGACCCTCGGCGACGAGTACAACCACAGCTTCCTGCTCGGCGTGCGTTATGCGTTCGGCGTGGCTCCGGCGGCCGCGGCAGTGGTGCAGACCCAGACGATCGCACAGGCTCCGGCACCTGCGCCGGCTCGCTCCTACCTGGTGTTCTTCGACTGGGACAGGGCTGATCTGAGCGCCCGCGCCAAGCAGATCATCGGCGATGCCGCCGATAACTCGCGCAAAGTCAGCTACACGAAGCTCGAAGTGAACGGCTACGCCGACACCTCGGGCACCCCGACCTACAACAAGGGCCTGTCGGTTCGTCGCGGTCAGGCGGTGGCCGCGGAACTGGTCAAGGACGGCGTGCCGCGCGCCGCGATCACCATCACCGGCTATGGCGACACCAATCTGCTGGTGCCGACCGGCCCGGGCGTTCGCGAGCCGCAGAACCGGCGCGTCGAGATCATCATCCGCTGATCGATCACGACAACGCGACTATGGGATTGGGGCGCCGAGAGGCGCCCCTTTCTTTTTCGTTCACAGCATATCAATTGCAACACTGGTCAATTACCGTACTGGCGGATTAGGAAATAATCCTGGCGCGGTTCGCGCGGATAAGGATGTAGGGCAATGCGGTTGCGGCAGGCGCTTCTGGTGGTTCTGATGCTCGGCGCGCCCGTGGCGGCGCTGCTGCTGTGGCCGCTCGCAGCCGCAGCCCAACCATTCCAGGGGGTCTATCTCGGCATCGGCGCCGGTTATCACGAGACATCCAACGCCGGCGCCGCATCGCCCTCATTCCCTGGCGGCAACGGGCTGGAACTGCGCGAAAACGGCGGCTTCGCCGGCGTGGTCAATCTGGGTTACGGGCTCGGCAATGGCTGGCGGATGGAAATCGAAGGCAGCGACCGCTCGAACGCGGTCGGCCATCTGTCCAGCGGCTCCGTCGCCACCGCCGCCGGCGGGACCATCCAGACCTATGCGGTGATGGCCAACGTTCTGTTCGACATCGATGTCGGCTCGCCCTGGATCTATCCGTATCTGGGCGGTGGGCTCGGCTATGGCTGGAGCAGTATGAACGGCGTGCGGGCGGATGCCACCATTCCGTCCTTCAGCTTCCGCAGCAGCGACAGCGCCGGCAGCGCCGCCTATCAGGCGATGGCTGGCGTGTCCTTCCCGATGCCGGGCGTGCCGGGTCTGTCGCTGACGGCCGAATACCGGCTGTTCGGGATGCCGTTCACCCGCAGCTTCCAAGGCACCACCAACGGCGCGGAGACCAGCATGCGGCTGGGCCCGATGTTCGATCAGGCCGCCCTGTTCGGCGTGCGCTTCGCCTTCGGCGTCCGCCCGCCATCGCCGGAAAAATAGTCGGCGCAAGCAGCGGATGGCACGCCATGCGGACGGGCGGCATGTTAGCGGCATGATGCACATCCAGACACACACCGACGACGAGGCACTGTGGCAGCAGGTCCTGCGCCGCGAGTCCGGGGATTTCCTCTACGCCGTGACCACGATGGGCGTGTATTGCCGCCCCGGCTGCCCATCGCCCCGGCCGCTGCGGCGCAATGTGCGGTTCTACGCCACGCCCGCGCAGGCAGAGGAAGCAGGCTTCCGCGCCTGTCGCCGCTGCGACCCCAAGGGGGAGCGCGCCGCGCTGGCCCGCGCGGTGGTGGAGGATGCCTGCGCCTCCATCGGGCGCGCGGCGGTGATTCCGTCGCTGGAGACACTGGCGGCACGCTCGGGCTATTCGCGCTTCCACTTTCTGCGCATGTTCCGCGACCATACCGGCCTGACCCCGCGCAGCTACGCCGAGGGCGTGCGCGCCCGGCGCCTGCACGCCGCGCTAGCCGAGGGCGCGCGGGTGGTCGATGCGGTGGCGGATGCCGGCTATGGCTCCGAAAGCCGGGTCTACGAAAAGACCGGCGCGCTGCTGGGCATGACCCCGGGTGCCGCACGGCGCGGCGGGCAGGGCGAGACGATCCGCACCGCGTTCGCCGATTGCCCGTTCGGCCGTCTGCTGGTCGGCGCGACCGATCAGGGCGTCTGCTTCATCGGCTTCGCCGAACCCGACGACGCGCTGATGGGCGATTTCCGCCGCCGGTTCCCGCACGCCAGGGTGGTCGCCGACGATACCGGGCTGGCCGCCTCCGTCCGCGCGGTGCTCGATTTCCTGGAGGAGCCGGCGGAGGCGCTCGATCTGCCGCTCGATCTGCGCGGCACGGCGTTCCAGTTGCGGGTCTGGCAGACGCTTTGCCGGATTCCCCCCGGCGAGACCCGCACCTATGCCCAGTTGGCCGAGATGGTGGGCAATCCCCGCGCGATCCGTGCGGTGGCGCGCTCGTGCGCGACCAACCCGGTCTCGCTCGCCGTGCCGTGCCACCGCATCGTCGGCAGCAACGGCGACCTGACGGGCTATCGCTGGGGCGTGCCGCGGAAGAAAGCACTGCTGGAGCGGGAACGGGCGGCGGCGGGTACCGCCGACTGACGCCGCGCCTGTTCGCCCGTAGCCGCCGTGATATATTGGCGGAAACAGGGAAATTTCATGACCGCACGAGCCGATCTCGACGCCGCATTGCGCCGCGCCACCGAAACCGGCGCGGTGCCGGGCGTGGTCGCCATGGCAACCGACGGGAAGCAGACGATCTACCAGGGCGCGTTCGGCGAACGCGCGCTCGGCGGCGGCGTGGCGATGACGCCGGACACGGTGTTCTGGATCGCCTCGATGACCAAGGCGATCACCGCGGCCGCCTGCATGCAGCTGGTGGAGCAGGGACGGCTTGGGCTGGACGACGACATGGGCAGGCTGCTGCCCGCGCTCGCCGCGCCGCGCGTGCTGGAAGGAATGGGCGGCGCCGGCAAGCCGATCCTGCGACCGGCGAACGGGCCGATCACGCTGCGGCAGTTGCTGACCCACACCGCGGGCTTCGTCTACGACATGTGGAACCCGAAGATGCTGGCCTACGTGAAGCATACCGGCCTGCCGCGCGTCGCCACCTTCCAGAAGCCCGAGGATTGCCTGCCGCTGGCCTTCGATCCCGGCGCCGCATGGGAATACGGCGTCAACATCGACTGGGTCGGCAAGGCGCTGGAGGCGGTGACCGGCCAGACGCTGGATGCCTATCTGCAACAGCACATCTTCGCCCCGCTCGGGATGGCGTCGTCCGGCTTCAAGCTGCGCCCGGAGGTGTCGGCGCGGCTGGGGGGCATGCACCAGCGCCACCCCGACGGGCATCTGGAACCGATCGCCTACGATCCGCCGCAGCAACCGGACTCCTTCCTGGGCGGCGGCGGGCTATACAGCACCGCCGGGGATTATCTGCGCTTCGTGCTGATGATGCTGAACGGCGGCGCGCTGGACGGCGCGCGGCTGCTGAAGCCGGAGACGGTGGCGCTGATGGGGCAAAACCATATCGGCGACATCGACGTCGGCGCGATGCGTACCGAACAGCCGATGCTGTCCAACGACGCCGAGTTCTTCCCGGGCATGCCGAAGAAATGGGGGCTGAGCTTCCTGATCAACACACAGGACGTGCCGGGCGGACGCGCCGCCGGCAGCCTGTGCTGGGCCGGCCTGCGCAACACCTATTACTGGATCGATCCGAAGCGGCGGATCGGCGGCACCATCATGACGCAAATCCTGCCGTTCGCGGATCGCACCGTGCTGGACCTGTACGATGCGTTCGAGCGGGGCGTCTACCGGCTGGCCAGCTGAGCGACAGCGCCGTCACCGAACCGGAACCGGAACATCGATACCGACCGCACGCCCTTCCCTCGCCGTCATCCTGGCCGCGCTGCTCGCGCTCCTCGCGTCGCCCGGCGGGGCCGCCAGCGCCGAGGAAGCCCAGCGGGGCACCGCCGTACTCACCTATCACCGGTTCGATCCCACCGCCTTCGGCCCCACCGAGGTGACGGACAGCGTGTTCGAGGAGCAGTTGCGGTTCCTCGTGTCCCACCATGTGCGGGTCGGCTACCGCGCGGCCTTCGCCATCAGTCCACACCTCGTCAAACCGGGCGAGGACATGTTCGCCCTGCCGCGCACCGTGATCACCGAAGCCGATCGCGGCGCGCGCTTCGCCGCCATCATCGAGGCCGCCTGCCCCGAGCCCAACGCGGCCATGCTGCATCTACGGTCGGGCCCAACGCCGCCGGTCTCAGCCCCATTCGGTCTGGTAACCCTGAAACGAACTCGGGATCGCCTGAATCGCCTTGATTAGGTCGCGCTTCACCTCCGCCGGATCGTCGCTCAGGAACTCCAGCGATATCGTGTCCACCACGCCACCGAAGCGCTTCTGGATCGCCGCCGGCAGATCGCTATAGGGCGCGCGGGCGACGAACAGCTCCAGCACCTCGTCGGACACCATCGCCGCCATCTTGTCCCATGCACCCTGGCGCGTCGCGTGCTGCAGCTTCTCGCCCAGCTCGCCATGGCCGTGCAGTTCCAGCACGCCGCGATAGGCGGGGGTGGAGCCGTAGAACGCCACGCGATAGCGGATCTTCTCCGCCGCCTTCGCCACCGCCGCCTCGTTCGGGCCGGTGACGACGAAGCCGCCGCCGGTGACCTCGAACTGCGCGAAGCTCTTGCCGGCCTTCTCCAACTCGCCCGCCAGCAGCGGCCGCACCACGTCCTCCAGATATTTCCGGGTGGAAAACCCGTGCAGCCGCACGCCGTCGCAGTGACGGGCGGCGGTCTTCAGCATCACCGGCCCGACGGCGGCGATCATGATCGGCGGCATCTTCAGGCCCACCGGCCCCGGCGAGAATTCCGGCGTCATCAGGGTGAATTTGTAGTGCTCGCCCTGATAGTTCAGCCGCTCGCCGGTTTCCCAGGCGCGGAAGATGGCGCGCAACGCTTCCACGAACTCGCCCATGCGCGCCGCCGGGGCGATCCAGGGCACGGAGAAACGGCGCTCGTTGTGCGGCTTCACCTGGCTGCCCAGGCCGACCACGAAGCGGCCCTTGGAATGGCGGTGCAGGTCCCAGGCCAGGTTGGCCACGATCATCGGGCTGCGCGGGAAGGCGATCGCCACCGAGGTCGCCAGTTCCACCCGCTCGGTCGCCAGTGCCGCGAGGGCGAGCGGGATGAACGGATCGTGCTTCAGCTCCGGGCACTGGATCACGTCGTAGCCGAGCGCTTCGATCTCCGCCGCCGCCGGGCCACAGGCGCGCCAGTCGTCATACGGAACAAGGGTCGAGACACGCATGGTTGTTTCCCCCGGCTTGGTGAACGTGGCCGCGATGCCAGCATGACGACAGCGCCGGCTCAAGCCCCTATCATCGCTGCCAAACCCGTGCCGAGGAAACACCCATGCCGCAGACCCTCCCCGCCATCAGCCTGATCGCGGTCCCCGGCCGCCGCCGCGCCACCGTCGAGATCGCGCGCGAGGTCGAACGCCGTGGTTTCGCCGGCATCTACGTGCCCTCGCCGTTCGGCAACATGTCGTTCTGCGAGGCGCTGGCCTGGAACACCGAGCGCATTCCCTTCGGCACCGCCATCGCGCCGATCTATCAGCGCACGATGGAGGATTTCGCGCAGAGTGCCGCCTTCATGCATGAAATCTCCGGCGGACGGTTCCGGCTCGGCATCGGCATCGCCCACGGGCCGAGCCATGTCCGCATGGGCGTCACGCCCGGCAAGCCGCTGGGCGATACCCGCAATTTCGTGGAAAAATTCCGCGCCCACGACCGGCTGGGCGGGCTGCCGCCGGTGATCCTGGCCACGCTGCGCCAGAAGATGATCGCGCTGGCCGGGGAGATCGGCGACGGGCTGGCATTCGCCAACGCCAGCCGCGCGCACATGGCGCGATCGCTCGCGGCGCTGCCGGCGGCGAAGCGGGCCGATCCCGACTTCTTCATCGGCGCGATGATCCCGACCTGCATATCCGACGACATAGAGGCGGCGAAGGCGATCTGCCGCCGCTCGCTACACGGCTACGCGTTCCTGCCGAACTATCGCAACTACTGGAAGGAATGCGGCTACCGCGAGGAGATGGAGGCGATCGAGACCGCCATCGCCGAGAACCGCAACGACGATATCCCGAAATACCTGCACGACCGCTGGCTGGCGGATTGCTCGCTGTTCGGCACCGCACGCCAGGTCCGCGACGGGCTGGATGCCTGGTACGCGGCGGGCATCCGCACGCCGATCATCGTGCCCTCCTCGGCCGCCGGCAATCAGATGAAGGCGATCGAGGAAGTGTTTTCGACATTTACGGGGTGATGCACAAGGCGGTTGATATCACACGCTGATGAAACCGATCCGGTCGTCTTCCAGCACCGCGGAGGTCAGCTTGCCGCCGAGTGCCGCCCCGGTATCCACGCCCACACGGTTCGACCGCACCACCGGGAGAGACGCCGCCGTGTGACCATGCACCACCACCACGCCCAGATCCCGGTCCGACGACAGGAACGGCTCGCGGATGGAGTGCAGGTCCATCCGGGTCTGCGCCGAGAGCCGGACCCCGGGCCGCACGCCGGCATGCACGAACAGATAGCCCCCCGCCTTGTGGTGCGGCGCCAGCCCGGCCAGGAACGCCAGATGCGCCGATGGCAGCCGGTCTTTCCAGTCCTGGCGCGGCGTGGCGGGGTCGATCCCCCAGCTCGCCAGCGCCTCGCGCCCGCCGGAGTGCAGCCAGTCGGTCGCCGCCGCCGCGTCGCCGGCCAGCGCGTCCAGCAGCATCTGCTCGTGATCGCCGATCAGGTTGACCACCGCCGCCCCCGCGACCGGTGGCCCCGCCGCCAGCAGCGCCACCACGCCGGCGCTGTCCGGCCCCCAGTCGATGTAATCCCCAAGATGCACCAGCAGCGCGGCGGCGACCGGCCGGCGGGCAAGGTCCTCGGCAATGGCGGCGTGCAGGGCGCGCAACTGCGTCAGCCGGCCGTGGATGTCGCCCACCGCATAGACCCGCCGCCCCGCCGGCAGGCTGCCGGGAGAACCGGCAAATACGATCGCCCCGGGCGCGGAACCCGCGAGCGGTGCCGCATCCCAGGTGCGGATGGTGGCGGCATCCAACTCGGCACGGATGCGGCGGAGATTGGGGCGACGGACAGGAGACCTCATGCGGGGGGGATCATGGAGTTTGCCGCTGTGGTCGTCCAGACCGGGGGACGGCGCCCGATGAAAAGGCAATTATGCAGTTGGAGCACATTACGGGAAGGGATAGGATTTCGATCAAGGAGCAAGACTATGTCCGTTCTGTTCGCCGCATACGTCCATGATGACGCCGCTTCCACGGCGGAATTGGCGGTGATCGTGCGGCAGAAGACGAAGGATATTCCGGCGCAGCCATCAAAGCCGAAGGCTAATGGCCGAAAAACCTAACCAGTTTGTTCTCAGGCACCGCCGTTACATAGCGGATTGCGAGCAGCGGATTGCCCGACAGGAAATAATTGTCACTCGCCTGTTGATGGCCGATCTGGATACCGCCGATGCCGAGGCTTTCCTACACGACTTATACAATATTCTGCACGCATACCGAAGAATTTATACCCATCTTCTGGGCCTCAAGTCCTAGAGCGCGGAACGTGTTTGCGAAGTGCATAACCACCCAGCGAAAAACCCCCGCCTTCCAGCGGGGGCCTTCCACATCCAGACCAATAGTCGCCAGCGATCACGGATCGATGCGGGTCGTCGCGGTGCCGGTCATCACTTCCTTGCCGTCCTGGTTGACCGTGGACAGCGTCAGGTCGGCCAGCTTCTGCCCGCCTTCCTGGCGGATATCCGCCACCGTGATGGTGGTGTCCAACGAGTCGCCCGGCCACACCTGGTTGGTGAAGCGCACGCCGAACTTGGTCAGCGTACCGTTGCCAACGAAATTGGTCAGCGCCTTGCCGGTCAGGCCCATGGTCAACATGCCGTGCGCGAACACGCTCGGGTAGCCGGCGACCTTGGTGGTGTAGATCTCGTCGGTGTGCAGCGTGTTGTAGTCGCCGGACGCGCCGGCATACATCACGATCTGGGTGCGCGAGAGGTTGGAGGCCACACGCTCGGTGTGCTTGTCGCCAACCTTGAGGCTGCCTGCCTTGAGTGTCATGTTCTCGCCCCCCTCAACCCTGATCCACCGGACGCTCGGTCGCCACGCTGACGCCGCGCGCCGTCACCACCAGCTCGCCTTTCTGGTCGCGGTATTCCGCGATGCGTTCGCGGAACGTCAGCTTGCCGGCGCGCTTGCTTTCCTTCTCCCAGGTCTTGCCCAGCTTCGTCTCCACCGTCAGCACGTCGCCGGGACGCGGATGGCGGTGATATTCGTAATGCTGCTCGGCATGCAGCCCACCCATGGAGTTGGGCTTGCCCTCGACGCCACTCGGCGTCTTGGCGGAGCCGAACCAGGGCTGGCCAGGCTTCGGGCGCAGATGATAGTCGGGGTCGAACTGCGCCACCGCCTGCGGGAAGGTGGGCGGGGCGACGATGCCGCCGGCCGCCGAAGCGTCGTGATAGACCGGGTTCTCATCAAACAGGGCGCGCGCGAACATCTTGATGTGCGTCGCCTCGACGGGGAATGTGATCTTTGCCAATGGAGCTCCTCCGGTTTTTGCTGCCTGCCTGATATACGGGCATGCTTGGCTGACAGCGAACCGTAGCAGACAGGACAGGGATCGCACCAGGACCATGGCGCCGCGCATCGTCACCCTCACGCTCAATCCCGCGGTCGATCTGGCGTGGGAGGCCGAGAACGTCCACCCCACCGACAAAATCCGCACCCGTTCCGAGCATTACGACCCCGGCGGCGGCGGGCTGAACGTCGCGCGCGTGGTCCGCACGCTGGGCGGAGAGTCGCTCGCCGTGCTGCTGTCCGGCGGCGTCACCGGCCAGTTCCTGCAAGAGCTGCTGGAGGAAGCCGGCCAGCCGGTCCGCAACATCCCGATCGGCGGGCGCACGCGGCTGTCTGTCGCGGTGCATGACCGGGCCGACAACAACGAATACCGCTTCGTCGCGGAAGGACCGGAGATCACCGAGGCGGAATGGCAGAGCGCGCTGCACGCGGTGGAGATCGCCGACGCCGATTGGGTGGTCGCCAGCGGCAGCCTGCCGCGCGGCGCGCCGGAGGACACCTATCGCCGCCTCGCCGTGGCCACCGCGCGGCGCGGGCGGCATCTGGTGCTGGACAGCTCCGGCCCGGCGCTGAGCGCCGCACTCGGCAGCGGTGTGACGCTGATCAAGCCGAGCCTGAACGAGTTCGAGGCCCTGGTCGGCCACGCGCTGCCGGACCGGCGCGACCAGGCGACGGCCGCCGCGGCGCTGGTGCATGCCGGGGCGTCGGAAATGATCGTGGTCTCGCTCGGCGCCGATGGCGCGCTGCTGGTCACGCGCGCGGGCGCCTGGCATCTGGCGGCGCCGCCGGTGGCGGTACACAGCACGGTCGGCGCCGGCGACAGCTTCGTCGCCGCCATGACGCTGGCGCTGGCGCGCGGCGAAGCGGCCGAGGACGCCTTCGCCTGGGGCGTCGCCGCCGGCACCTCCGCCGTCATGCATTACGGCACCGCGCGGCCCGACCGCGCCGAGGTGGAGCGCCTGCACGCCACGCTGATACAGGGGGTTCGACAAATCCCACTCTCGGTCTAGCATCGCGTCGGACCAAGGAAGGAAACACGCCATGAGCGCCACAACCGCGCACTCGCCCTATCTCGCCGTCCGCCAGGAATGGCTGGATCGCCGCAAGGAAGCGATCCTGGAGCCCGACCTGCCGATCGTCGATCCGCACCATCATCTGTGGGACCGGCCGAACTGGCGCTATATGCTGGACGACCTGCTGGCCGACACCAACAGCGGCCACAACATCGTCGCCACCGTGTTCATCCAGTGCCGCTCCATGCACCGCGCGCACGGGCCGGAGGAGATGAAGCCGGTCGGCGAGACCGAGTTCGTCAACGGCGCGGCGGCGATGAGCGCATCCGGCGGCTACGGCAAGACCAAGCTGTGCGCCGGCATCGTCGGCACCGCCGATCTGCGCCTGGGCGCGGCGGTGGAGCCGGTGCTGGAGGCGCATATCCGCGCCGGCGGCGGCCGTTTCCGCGGCATCCGCCACATCAGCGCCTGGGACGCCGACCAGACGGTGATGAATCCCGGCTACGCCCCGCCGCCCGGCCTGCTGGGCCTGCCCGCCTTCCGCGACGGCTTCTCCCGGCTGGCGCCGCTCGGTCTGTCGTTCGATGCGTGGCTGTATCATCCGCAGATCGACGAACTGACCGCGCTGGCGCAGGCGTTCCCCGGCACGCGGATCGTGCTGAACCATGTCGGCGGCCCGCTGGCCATCGGCGCCTATGCCGGCAAGCGGGCGGAGATTTTTCCGGCCTGGGCCGCCTCGATCCGCAAGCTGGCGCGGCTGGAGAACGTGCATGTGAAGCTCGGCGGCATCGGCATGCGGATCAACGGCTACGACTTCCATGAGAAGGCCGACCCACCGAGTTCCGAAACGCTGGCCGCCGCCTGGAAGCCCTATATCGAAACCTGCATCGAGGCCTTCGGCCCGGCGCGCTGCATGTTCGAGAGCAATTTTCCGGTGGACAAGGGTTCTTACAGCTACGCGGCGTATTGGAACGCCTGCAAGCTGCTGACCAAGGGCGCCGGGGCGGCGGAGCGGGCGGACTTGTTCTGTGGGACTGCGGCGCGGTTCTATCGGATTGAGGTTTAGGGGGGAGGGGCTATGGGTTGTTCGGGCGTTGTGGCCGCATTGAGTGGTAGGGGCCTGGGCACGACGTTGGTAGTGGTGCGGGTTGAAGGTTGTCTGCCGCCCCTTGCGGCCGCCCAGCGAGCCCAGATCGGCATCAATTCGCAAGAATCTGCTATACGCATCAGATTTCTGCGTAAGCTAGCCATCTAATTGCGTTGCTTGCCCAGCGCGATACGAAAATCTTGCTGTTTACTGTAATACCCTTGCGGCGCTTGGCTCAGAACCCTAAGAAGATGTTGCCCTCGGTGTGAGGCCCAGGGTGAACCGCATGATGCAATGCGGCTCGCATGATGATCACATGGGGTTGCACCTTATCGTGGCTTCACATGATCGATTGTTTGGTTAGTGGCACGCGCGACAAGCGCAAGGCAGCCGAGGACTAGTTGGAGGGCCTCCCGAATGCAGAAAACTTCTGTCATTCTAGGCCTCGCCTGCCAGGTGGTATCGTTGGGGATCTTGCTTGCCAAGTTCGTCAGCGCAATTCTTATCCTGGTGGGCGGGGCCACTAACTACGCATGTTGAACAATTACAAATACAGTTTCACGGAAGGTAGCGGACGTCTAATATTCGTTCCAACCCTATCCAGTCGTTCTTTGGGCAGAAAGCTGCACAGGGACATTCTGCGCCGCTGGTCACCACCAGATTATTTCTATCATTTTAAGGAGGGCGGCCATGTTGCTGCCGCCAGGGTCCACTTAACAAGTGGCATCTTCGTTCGTCTCGACCTACACAGGTTTTACGATTCAATCACCCGCAGTAAGGTGCATAGAGCTTTACGAGATATAAAATTTAGGCAGAAAGATGCGTGGCACATTTCATGTCAAAGCACCGTCAGCAAAAATAAGATCGGAGGGCCATTCAGCTTGCCATTCGGTTTCGTTCAATCGCCTGTCCTATCATCTCTTGTCTTGTCTAGCTCTGCGTTGGGCAAAACTCTTTCCATCTTATATGTTAGCGGTATCAAGCTTTCCGTTTATATGGATGACATCATTATGTCGGGTGACAATAGCTCCTCCCTTGCTGCCGCCATGCTAGCACTTGAAAACGCGGCTAGAACGGCGGGGTTTCAGTTCAACATCTCAAAAAGCTTCGGGCCTGCTCCAGCACTAGAAGCATTCAACCTCGACTTATCACATCGCACGTTGGTTGTTTCGGCATCACGGATGGCCAATTTCGCGGCTGCTATGATCACCGGGAACTCGATCACGAGAAATGGAATTCTAGGCTATGTGGGGACAGTCAACATTCACCAGAGAGCCGAACTCGCTTCATTGTAGAACTGTTCGTCCTCAAGGTCGGCGGACTCGTACTTCGCATCTCCGCACCGCCGCGCCTACGCCCCCACCGCATACGCCCAGCACGTCTCCGGCGGCAGCGCCAATACCCCGAGTTGACCCTTGGCACGCATTCGACAGGGTAAGCCGCTGCCCGAAAGTGGCCACTGGACTGAGCCCGCATTCCTGCCGCCTACCGAATATCGGTACCGATCGTCTGGAAACCGGCAGGTGAATTGTGTGACGGGCGGCGCGGGCTGAGATACGCTGCACGGATGCATCCCTTGGCAATACTGCAATCAATAGTGCTACTGACGCTGGCGAACGGCACCCCGGTCATTGCCAAGAGGATTTTCGGCCGGCGTTTTTCCCGTCCGCTGGATGGCGGCATTACGTTTCGCGATCAGCGACCTTTGTTCGGGCCGTCGAAAACCATCCGTGGAGTCTTGGCCTCGATTGTCATCACAACAGCAGGCGCGCCGCTTGTTGGTCTGGAGCCTGACATCGGCGCCCTTGTGGCGGCAACCGCTATGGCTGGCGACCTGTTCTCCAGTTTCGTGAAGCGCCGCCTAAACTTTCCGCCGAGCAGTCAGGCGCTCGGGCTAGACCAGGTGCCCGAGTCCCTGTTTCCGCTGCTGGCGTGCCATGATGCACTCTCGTTGATGGCCCTAGACATCGCGCTCGCCGTCGGGATCTTTTTTGTCGGCGAGATCTTCCTCTCGCGTTTGCTTTACAAGGTCCATCTGCGTGATGAGCCATATTAGCTTGCCGTCAGCCGCGTCGCAGGTGATGCAGGGTGATTTCTGGCGGACAGTTGAGGCGTACTGCAACGATGGACGATCCGGCACCCACCGAGGTGTAGCCGATCATATTGTGGTACTGCCAAGCTCCCGCCCCCATGCGTCGCGGCAGCACTGAATCAAGCGTGATCGGAATAGATCCTGGCAGACAGATCTGCCCACCGTGCGTATGCCCGCTCAGCAACAGATTGAAATCGGCATGGGCGGCCTGTCGATAGATTTCCGGCGTATGCGACAAGAGGATGGAGAATTCCCCATCCGGTATCTGCGATCCGGCCTTTTCGATATTGTCGACCTTAAAGTAGTGCGCGTCATCTATTCCAGCCAGATAAATCCGCTGATCGTCGCGCACGATCGTCTCGCACTCATTGAGCAGCATCCGTATTCCCATGGCTTCCAACCCAGGAATCATCTGGATCGTGTCATGATTGCCGAGCACGCCATAAACTGGTCCATCGAGATGGGCTCGCACTCGTGCGATGCCGTTCAGGGTTGCCGCGAACGGTCCAAAAGTTTTGCCCCGAAAGTCGCCGGTCAGAACACACAGGTCGTAACGCAGACCATCAGCGAGCTCCATGAGGTGTCGCATCGCGCCCTCATTCATGTCCACATGCATGTCGCTGATGTGAAGTATGGTGAAGCCATCGAACAATGACGGCAGCTCTTTGAACCTGATGTCGTTGTGCCTGACGAGAATGCGTGCTGCGTTCCGACGCCCACGCCGGTAGAGACCTGTCAGCTTCAGTGCGGTTCGAATGATCGAATGAACCGAATACCAATTCTCTATATGAAAGAAATTGATGCCCTGACCGAAGACCTGCGCCTCGTGGTCCGTCTCGATGCCCAATCGTTGTCTGGCGTGCAATCGTCCGAGACGTTGCTCCAGCTTCAACAGAATCTCTTTGTTCACAACGAACCGCCTCTAGAACCGCTCCGGTCTTCCACGCGAGCCTTCAGGCGCGTTTGAGCATGGGCCGCGCCTCGCCCGGGGGTCAAGTTCCGATACCGTCGCCCAATCGGCTGAGGCTGGCTTGCGCGTCCGGTTATTGCCGATGCCCGGAGACACGCAGCCCCCCTACCCCACCGCATACGCCCAGCAAGTCTCCGGCGGCAGCGCCACCAGCACGTCGCTGCCGACCGGGTAGCGGGCGGCGGAGCCGATATCCATGATCTCTATCCGGCTGTCGAACAGCGCCAGCTCGTACAGCGTCTGCACGCCCTGGTACCGTTGCGACAGCACGCGCGCGGTGAAGCGGTTGGCGCCCTCTCCCGCCGGCTCGAACTGCACGTTGTCCGGGCGCAGCGCCATCCGCACCGACGCGCCGAGGGCCGCACCTGCCGGCAGCAGCGCGCGCAGGCAATGGCCCGATCCCATCTCGATCGTGCCGTAGACACCGTCCAGCGCGATCACCTTGCCGTCGATCAGGTTGGACGCGCCGGTGAAGCCGGCCACGAACAGATCGGCGGGGCGGTTGTAGATGGTTTCCGGCGTATCCAGTTGCAGCAGCTTGCCGTCGCGCATCACCCCGATGCGGTCGCCCAGCACCACCGCCTCGGTCTGGTCGTGCGTCACGTATAGCGCGGTCAGCCCGGCCAGCTTGATGATGCGGCGCAGATCGTCGCGCAGCCGCA
>PKWQ01000367.1:0-123 GCA_003133265.1 Acetobacteraceae bacterium | reverse complement strand
GGTCGATCTCCGCGCGCGACAGCTTCCGGTTGCGCAGCGGATAGATCACGTTCTGGCGCACCGTCATGTGCGGCCAGACCGCGTAGGACTGGAACACCATTCCCACGTTGCGGCTGCGCGGCG
>PKWQ01000125.1 GCA_003133265.1 Acetobacteraceae bacterium | reverse complement strand
ACCGCAACGCCATCAACATTGGTCTGCCGCTGCTGGTGCTGCCCGAGGGCGTACCGCCGGGCGATGCAGGCAGCCGCGCCTGGCTGGACCTGCACGCAGGCCAGGTCCGCATGGCGGACACCGGCCCCGTGCTGCAAGGCGTGGCCCCCCCGCAATTGGTCAAAGACATTCTGGCCGCCGGCGGACTCATGCCTTACGTCAAAGCCAAAGCACCAGTTGCCACCCACTGCTAAGTTAACAACCACGAAGGAGACCATCACCATGCAACGTCGAATCCTGCTACAAAATGCTACCAAATTAATAGCTATTTGCGCCCTGCCTATCTGCGCAACAGCTCAAAATTCTGTCGAAAGCTACCCTTCCAAGCCGGTCACAATGGTCGTGGTTTTCCCATCGGGTCAGTCCGGTGACCTGCTCGCGCGCATTCTCGGTGAAGCGCTCACCAAAATCTGGGGCCAGACACTCGTCGTGGACAACAGGGCCGGCGCCGCCGGGACGATCGGAAGCGCTTACGTCGCGCGTGCCCGCGCCGATGGCTATACGCTCCTGCTCAGCTCGACCGGTCCGATGGCCGTAGCGCCGCACTTCTACAAGAACGCCAGCTACAACCCCCGCACGGACTTTACGCCCGTCATGAGTGTGGCCGGCGTGGGATACGCTCTGGTCGTCCCGGCTAATTCCAGATTCAAAACCATTCAGGACCTGGTCGCTGCGGCAAAGGCGGCCCCCGGCAAGCTCAACTATGCCTCCGCAGGCAACGGCTCCACGCAGCATCTGATGATGGAGATGTTGAAGCAGCGCGCTGGCATCGACGTTCAGCATGTCCCATACAAAGGGTTGTCTCCGGCATACGTCGATCTGCTCGGCGGGTCGCTCGATGCGTTCTTCGACACGCAACCGGGCGTGATGTCGTTCCTGGAGGCGGGCAAGGTCCGCGTGCTCGCCGTGTCGACTGCGCAACGCGTGCCGACGCTGCCCGATGTTCCGACCGTCGCCGAGAGCGGCTACCCGGGCTTCAACGTCCTGGGGTGGTACGGCATCGTCGCGCCCAAGGGGCTCGATCCTGCGATCCGCAACAAGCTCAACGGCGACCTGAAGAAGGCCCTGGCGACCGACTCGGTCAAGATCAGTTTGTCCAAGCTCGGCATCTTCCCCATTGGTAGCAGCCCTGATGAGTTCGGGCGGTTCCTCGACGGTGAGCTGAACAAGTTCGGCGCGGTGATCAAGACAGGCAATATCTCGCTTGAATGAGACTTTTTGGGAGACACTGATGATCCATCGCAGAACATTTCTCACGGCAACCGCAGCACTTTCCCTCTTGCCCACCCTCGCGTGGGCTCAGGGGCGCGCCGAGGGCTACCCTTCCAGGCCGGTCACCATAGTTGTACCTTTTGCGGCCGGCCAGTCGGGCGACATCCTCGCGCGCATCCTGTCCGAGCCGCTGAGCAAGAGTTGGGGCAAGGCCCTGATTGTGGACAACAAGACCGGCGCGGGCGGCATCATCGGTAGCCAGTTTGTCGCCAAGGCGGCGCCCGATGGGTACACGCTGTTGCTGGGATCGAGCGGCCCGATGGCCATTGCGCCCAACCTCATCAAAAACGCGGGGTACGACCCGCGCCGCGACTTCACGCCCATCATGAATGTGGCAGGTGTCGCTCAGGCCCTGGTGGTCCCGGCCAATTCCAAATACAAGACGGTGCAAGACCTGATTGCCGACGCCAAGGCCAGGCCGGGCAAGCTCAGCTACGCTTCCGGCGGCAACGGCTCCACACAGCACCTGACGATGGAAATGCTGAAGCAACGCACCGGTATTTCCATGGTCCACATTCCCTATAAGGGCACCTCGCCCGCCTATACCGACCTGATTGGCGGCCAGATCGACGTGCTATTCGATTCCGCCCCGGGTGTGGTGCCTTTCCTGCAGGGCGACAAGGTGCGCGTGCTGGCGGTCTCCACCGCGCAGCGCATGCCGAGCTGGCCCAGTGTGCCCACCGTGGCCGAAAGCGGAGTCCCAGGCTTCGATGTGCTGGGCTGGCTGGGCATCGTGGCCCCCAAGGGTCTGGATCCAGCCATTCAGAAGAAGCTCAATACCGACCTGAAAGCCGCGCTGGCTCTGGATTCGACCAAGGCCAGCCTGAGCCGGCTTGGCATGATCCCCGTGGGCAACAGCCCGGAGGAGTTCGGCAAGTACATCACCAGCGAGCTGGCGAAGTTTGGTGATGTGATTAAAAAAGGCGGCATCACCGTCGACTGACCCGACGGGCTTTCACACCATGCGAATCACAGACATCCGGGAACTGAGTGTTCCCCTTGAAGGCAACGTCGCCAACGCGGTCGTGAGCTTTGCCGAGCACACTGTCTCTCTGGTTGCCGTGTTTACCGACGTAGTCCGCAACGGCAAGCCGGTGGTGGGGCTGGCCTTTGACTCGATCGGCCGTTTCGCACAGGGCGGCATCCTGCGCGAACGCATCATCCCGCGCGTGCTGGCGGCAAAACCTGAATCGCTGTTGACCGACGACGGCCAGCGCTTCGACCCGGTCAAGGTGGCGCAGGTCGCCATGCGCAATGAAAAACCCGGCGGCCACGGTGACCGCGCGGCCGCCGTCGGCGCCATTGAGCTGGCCTTCTGGGACCTCAATGCCAAGCTCAATGACGAGCCCGCCTACGTCACCATCGCCAACGCATACGGCCGTCCCCCAGAAGCGCGCAACGTCGATGTCTACGCCGCCGGCGGCTACTACTATGCGCCGGGCCAAGGCAAGACGCTAACTGACGAATTGCGCGGCTACCAATCCATGGGCTTCTCGACCTTCAAGATGAAGATCGGGGGCGCGCCGCTGGCGGAAGACTTGAAGCGCATCGAGACCGCGCTGGCCATCACCGGCAGTGGCAGCGGCCTGTCTGTCGACGCCAACGGACGCTTCGACATCCAGACGGCGCTGGCCTACGCGGAAGCCATCACACCGTACCAGCTGCGGTGGTTTGAAGAGATTGGCGATCCGCTGGATTTCGCCCTTAATGCCGAGGTGGCGCAAGCTTATGCCGGGCCGATCGCGACTGGGGAAAACCTGTTTTCAGTTTCGGACACCCGGAACCTGCTGAACTTTGGCGGCATGCGTCCCGGCAAGGATATCTTCCAGATGGACGCAGGCCTGAGCTACGGACTGACCGACTACGTCCGCATGCTC
>PKWQ01000103.1 GCA_003133265.1 Acetobacteraceae bacterium | reverse complement strand
GCCCGCGCCGCCCGCGCCGCGGAAACCCGCTTGGCGACGGCGCGCGAGAACGCGGTGCGCGCCGAGGGCAACGCCGCGCAGGCCGACCATGCCTGGGGCACCGTCGCCGAGCGCATCCTGGAACGGCTCGGCGCCGACCCCGCTTTGCCCGACCCGCCGGCCGAGATCACCGCCGAGGTGGAGGACAAGGCCCGCCGCAAGCTGGAACGGCTGCAGAAAGAGCGGGAGGAGATGGGCCCGGTCAATCTCCGCGCCGAGCTGGAGGCCGACGAGGTGGAAAAGGTGATCGCCACCATCGTCTCCGAGCGCGAGGAACTGTCCGCCGCCATCGCCAAGCTGCGCGGCTCCATCGGCCATCTGAACCGCGAGGGGCGGGAGCGGCTGACAGCCGTGTTCCACGAAGTAGACCGGCATTTCCAGGCGCTGTTCACCCGCATGTTCGGCGGTGGCCGCGCGCATCTGGCGCTGGTCGGCTCCGACGATCCGCTGGAGGCGGGTCTGGAAATCTACGCCCAGCCGCCGGGCAAGAAGCTCGCCGCCCTGTCGCTGCTGTCGGGCGGGGAACAGGCACTGACCGCGCTGTCGCTGATCTTCGCCGTGTTCCGCTGCAACCCGGCGCCGATCTGCGTGCTGGACGAGGTGGACGCGCCGCTGGNNGCGCTGGCGCTGCTGGTCGGCATCTTCCAGTATCAGCCCAGCCCATTCTGCATTCTCGACGAGGTGGACGCGCCGCTGGACGATGCCAACGTGGACCGGTTCTGCACGCTGCTGGAAGACATGGTGCGCGAAACCGCCACCCGCTTCCTGGTGGTGACGCATCACCCGATGACCATGGCGCGGATGGACCGGCTCTACGGCGTGACGATGCAGGAACGCGGCGTGTCGCGGCTGCTGTCGGTCGATCTGCAGGTCGCCGCCGGGATGATCGAACCACAGCGCATCGCGGCCGAATAGGTCATTTTTCACCGCCGGCCAGAAATGGAGAAAGATATTCTCCCGGCGCGTTGGATATTGGCGTTCCACGCAAAAAGTCGCATGTTCCGGGAAGAAACACACCCAGGACAGGGACTTCTTCCATGACCAACAAGCCGATCGTGTTCGACCGTCCGCTGCGCGGGCGCATCTATGACAGCATCGCCGAGACGATCGGCAACACGCCGCTGGTACGCATCCCGAAGATCGTCGCCGAGGAAGGCATCAAGGCCGACATCTGCCTGAAGCTGGAATTCTTCAACCCGATCGCCAGCGTCAAGGACCGCATCGGGGTCAACATGATCCTGGATATGGAAGAGCGAGGCCAGATCGGGCCGGGTGCGACGATCATCGAATCGACCTCCGGCAACACCGGCATCGGCCTTGCCTTCATGTGCGCCGCGCGCGGCTACCAGCTGATCCTGACCATGCCGGACAGCATGTCGGTCGAGCGGCAGAAGATGCTGGCCTATCTCGGCGCGAAGCTGGAACTGACGCCGCGGGCGCTCGGGATCACCGGGGCGACCAACCGGGCGAAGGAGTTGCTGAAGGAAATCCCGGGCTCGGTGCTCGCCAACCAGTTCGCCAACCCCGCCAACCCGGTCATCCATGAAAAGACGACGGCCGAAGAGATCTGGTACGACACCGCGGGTCTGGTGGACGCGATCGTCTCCGGCGTCGGCACTGGCGGCACCATCACCGGATTGTCGCATGCGCTGAAGCCACGCCGGCCCGGCCTGAAGCTGTTCGCCGTGGAGCCGGAAGCCAGCCCCGTGCTGTCGGGCGGGAAGCACTCGCCACATCCGATCCAGGGCATCGGCGCCGGCATCGTTCCGGATATCCTGGACACGCACAGCTATGACGAGGTGCTGCAGGTTTCCAATGCGGACGCCATCGCCACCGCGCGGCGGCTGGCCCGCAGCGAGGGCATCCCGGCCGGCATCTCGTCCGGTGCGGCGCTGGCCGCGACGCTGAAACTGGCCAAGCGGCCGGAAATGGCGGGCAAGCTGATCGTAACGATCATCCCCGACTTCGCCGAGCGCTACATCTCCACCGTGCTGTTCGAGGGGCTGTAACTTCCTACCCAGGGCCGGGCCACGCGCCCGGCCCGCTGCGCTGCAAGGCCGGCGTGACAGACCGCCGCCTTGTGAGGCATACGTCTCGCCGATGACAGAAGTTCTGGCCTTCGACGACGTCGGCGTCGTCTTCCGTGATGCGCATGGTGGCGCCTACACCGCCGTGGGCGGTGCGACGCTCTCTGTTGGAGAGGGCGAATTCCTGTCCGTGGTCGGGCCCACCGGCTGCGGCAAATCCACCCTGCTCAACCTCGCCGCCGGGCTGCTCTCGCCCAGCTCCGGCGCCGTGCGGGTGTTCGGCGAGCCGTTGCGCGGCATCAACCACCGCGCCGGCTATCTGTTTCAGGCCGACAGCCTGATGCCGTGGCGCAGCGCGCTCGACAACATCGCCGCCGGCCCGGAATTCGCCGGCGTGCCGCGCGCATTGGCCCGCCAGCGCGCCGAGGAATGGCTCGTCCGCGTCGGCCTCGCCGGGCATGGGCAGAAATACCCGCACCAGATGTCCGGCGGCATGAAGAAGCGGGCCCAACTCGCCCAGACCCTGGTGATCGACCCGCCGATCCTGCTGATGGACGAGCCATTCTCCGCGCTCGACGTGCAGACCCGTCAGCTGATGGAGAACGAGTTGCTTGCCCTGTGGCAGGGCAGCCGCAAATCCGTGCTGTTCATCACGCACGATCTGGAGGAGGCGATCAGCCTGTCGGACCGGGTGGTGATCCTCTCCGCCGGCCCGGCCACCAGGCCGATCGCGGAGTTCACGATCGACCTGCCGCGCCCGCGCGATGTCGCGGAAATCCGCATGACGCCGCATTTCCTGCAATTGCAGGAGCGCATCTGGGCGGTGATGCGCGAGGAAGTCCTCAAGGCCTACAAGCAGGGGGCGGCGGCATGATCACGCTTGGCCGCCTGCTGATCGGCATCCTGCTGCTCGCGCTCTGGCAGATCGGCACCGTGACCGGCGTGCTGCACCCGCTGTTCTTCGGCCGTCCCGAGCGCATCCTGGCCGTCATCGTCCAGTGGTTCGTGAGCGGCGAAATCTGGCAGCATCTGGCGGTGACCATCGCCGAGACGCTGATGGCCTTCACCCTCGGCACCGTGCTCGGCGTCGCGGCCGGCCTGTGGCTCGGCCTGTCCACCCATACCGCCGCCTTGCTCGACCCGTTCATCAAGGCGGCGAACGCCATGCCACGGGTGATCCTGGCGCCGATCTTCGGCATGTGGTTCGGCCTCGGCATGACCAGCAAGGTCGCGCTCGGCTTCACGCTGGTGTTCTTCATCGTGTTCTTCAACGTGCTGCAAGGCGTGCGCGAGGTTTCGCCCACCGTGCTGAACGGCGTACGCATGCTGGGCGCCACGCGCGGGCAGTTGCTGCGCCACGTCTACCTGCCCGCCGCGCTGTCCTGGGTGTTCAGCTCGCTGCATGTCTCCGTCGGCATGGCCTTCGTTGGCGCCGTCATCGCCGAGTATCTCGGCAGCGCCCGTGGCATCGGCTACCTGATCCTGCAGGCCGAAGGCATGTTCGATGTCGATACCGTCTTCGCCGGCATCGTCGTGCTCACCGCCTGCGCGCTGGTTCTGGACGGCATCGTCGGCATCGCCGAAAAACGCCTGCTGGTCTGGCAACCGCGCGCCGATCACACCCGCGACAATTAAATAAAAGGGAACCCAAGTCATGCTGACCCGCCGCGCCACGCTGAAGGCCGCCGCACTGGTGGCCCTGCCACTGCCCGCCATCGCCCAGTCCCGCACCAAGGTGCGCTTCGCCGGCGGCGGCGTGACCATCTATGGCTACATGCCGTTCTTCGTCTGCGTCGCGCAGAACATCTTCGCCAAGCACGGCATCGAGGCCGATGTGGCGATGTTCCCCGGCGGCGCGAAGGCGATGCAGGCGGTGCTCGGCGGCTCCTCCGACGTCGCATGCGGCTTCTACGAGCACACGATCATGATGGCCGCCAAGGGCGCCAAGATCACCACCTTCGTGCTGCAGGTGCAGAACTCCGGCCTCGCCCTCGGCGTGAAGCCGGAGTTCAAGACCATCGCCGATCTGAAGGGCAAGAAGATCGGCGTCAGCGCCCCCGGCTCGGCCACCCATGTCTTCGCCATGCAGCTGTTCGCCAAGGCCGGCCTGAAGCCCACCGACTTCTCCGCCATCGGCGTCGGCACCACCCAGACCGCGATGAGCGCCTTCGAGCGCGGCGAGGTCGACGCACTCGCCCTGTTCGACCCGATCATGGTCGACCTGGAGCGGCGCGGGCTGATGAAGGTACTCGCGGACGCACGCGACAGCGCCGGCACGCGCGCGGTGTTCGGCGGCCCCTACGCGTCGGGCTCGCTCTACGCCGACGCGGGCTGGATCGAGAAGAACCAGGAGGCCTGCACGAAATCCGCCGCCGCGATCATGGAAGCCGTCAATTTCCTGAAGACCGCCACCCCGGAACAGGCAATCGGCGCGCTGGAGAAAGGCATGTGCTTCGTCGGGCAGGATATCTGCATCAGCGGCTTCTCGCGTAACCGCGACGCCTACAACCACAACGGCAAGGTGACACCGGAAATGGCGGAGACGGTGAAGCGGATGCTGGCCAGCTTCGACCCCGCCGTCGCCTCCGCCTCGATCGACCTGAACGCGACCTACACCAACCGCTTCGTCGGCGCGTAAAGAACGCGGGGCGGCTACAGCACCCGCCCGGCAACCGCGTCCAGCCGCGCCAGCAGCGCGGGGTCGCGTTTGTCGGGTGCGGTGATGATGGCGTGATCCAGCGCCCGGTCGCAGCCCGCCGGGCAGGCGCCGCGCGGCTGGCCGAGTTCGGGCACCACGCGCCTGACCAGCGCGCGGGCGTTGTCGGCATTGCCGAACAGCACCTTCACCACCGCCTCCACCGTGACGTGGTCATGCTCGGGGTGCCAGCAGTCGAAATCCGTCACCATCGCCACGGTCGCGTAACAGATCTCCGCCTCGCGGGCCAGCTTGGCCTCCGGCATGTTGGTCATGCCGATCACGCTGCACCCCCAGGAGCGGTACAGCTCGCTCTCGGCCTTGGTGGAGAATTGCGGACCTTCCATCACCAGATAGGTGCCGCCGCGCGTTACCGGCAGGCCGAGGCCACGCGCGGCCGCTTCCACCGCGTCGCCGATGCGCGGGCAGACCGGATGCGCCATCGAGACATGCGCCACGATGCCGTCGCCGAAGAAGCTCTTCTCGCGCGCGAAGCTGCGGTCGATGAACTGATCGACGATGACGAAATGCCCTGGCGGCAACTCCTCCTTCAGCGAGCCGACGGCGGAGAGCGAGAGGATGTCGGTCACCCCCGAGCGTTTCAGCGCGTCGATGTTGGCGCGATAGTTCAGGTGCGTGGGCGAGACCGGATGGCCGCGCCCGTGCCGGGGCAGGAACACGCAGCGCACGCCGGCGAGCCGGCCGAACAGCAGCTCATCGGATGGCGGGCCCCAGGGGGTGGCGACCGCGCGCCAGGATTTCTCCTCCAGCCCCTCGATGTCATAGAGGCCGGAGCCGCCGATGATGCCGATCACCGGCTCGATGCTGTCCGTCATGCGGGACACTCCAAAATACTGAGGACGGATCGGCGGAAAACGAAACCGCCGCGCGGGATGCGTCCCGCGCGGCGGTTGTCAGGCATAAAACGCGCGCGCCGGGCGCTCAGTGGTGAACGTCGGCCCAGACCTTGCGCTTCACGGCATAGGTGATGCCGGTCATCAGGATAAGGAACAGCGCGATGCGCGCGCCGATCTTCTTGCGCTCGACCATCTCCGGATTGGCCACCCAGGCCAGGAAGGTCGTTACGTCGCGCGCTTCCTGGTCCAGATTGTTCGCCGTGCCGTCGGCGTAGGTGATCTGCCCCTCGTTGAGCGGCTGCGGCATGGCGATCTGGTGGCCGGGGAAATATTTGTTGTAGTTCATCCCCTCCTGCATCTTGATATCGGCCGGCGCGTCGGCATAGCCGGTCAGCAGGCCGAAGATGTAGTTCGGACCGTACTGGCGCGCATTCACGATCAGCGACAGGTCCGGCGGCAGGGCGCCGGCATTGGCGGCGCGCGCGGCCGTCTCGTTGGCGAACGGCGCGCGGAACCGGCTGGCCGGGGTTCCCGGCCCCTGGACCGGCTCGCCCTGGTCGTTCAGCCCGGCGGGAACCTGCACCGCGGCGGCGACCGCCTTGATCTGCTCCTGCGTCAGCCCGATCTCCGACAGATTGCGGTAGTACATCTGGTTCATCGAATGGCAGTTCGAGCAGACCTCGGAATAGACCTGGAAGCCGCGCTGGACGGCGGCCAGATCGTAGGTCCCGAAGATGCTCTGGAAGCTCCATTCCCGCGACGGCGGCTCGACCCCCTCCTGGGCACGCGCGGGAGATGCGGACACCAGCAAGGCAGCACCGGCCAGCAGGGCGGCGCCGGTGAAAACGGAACGCCCGGTGAAAATGGAACGCCCGGTGAAAATGGAACGCCCGGTGAAAATGGAACGCAGCGTACGCATCAGACCTTCTCCATCGGCTTGGCCGCGGCGCCACCGGGCAATGGCCCGCCGCCGATCACCGGCCGGCTGATGCTCTCAGGCAGCGGCAGCGGCCGCTCCAGCTTGCCCAGGATCGGCAGAATGACCAGGAAGTGCAGGAAGTAATAGGCGGTGCCCACACGGCTCAGCACGACCCAGATACCCTCGGGCTTGTTCGCGCCGCACACGCCGAGCACGCCCACGGAAACGATCCAGAGCCAGATCAGCTTGCGGAAGATCGGGCGGAAGCGGGCGCTGCGCACCGGGCTGGTATCCAGCCAGGGCAGCACGAACAGAACCGCGATGGAGCCGAACATCAGGCACACGCCGCCGAGCTTGTTCGGCACCGAGCGCAGGATGGCGTAGAACGGCAGGAAGTACCATTCCGGCACGATGTCCGCCGGCGTCTGCAACGGGTTGGCGGGGATGAAGTTGTTCGGATCACCCAGCAGGTTCGGCCAGAAGAACACGAAGATCGCGAACACCAGCAGATAGACGCACAGCCCGACGCTGTCCTTCACCGTGTAGTATGGATGGAACGGCAGCGTGTCCTGCGGGCTTTTCACGTCGATGCCCAGCGGGTTGTTGGAGCCGGTGATGTGCAGCGCGACGACATGCAGGAAGGTCACGCCGAAGATCACGAACGGCAGCAGATAGTGCAGGCTGAAGAAGCGGTTCAGCGTCGGGTTGTCCACGCTGAAGCCGCCCCACAGCCATGTCACGATCGGGTCGCCCACGACGGGGAAGGCGGAGAACAGGTTGGTGATGACGGTCGCGCCCCAGTAGGACATCTGGCCCCAGGGCAGCACATACCCCATGAACGAGGTGGCCATCATCAGCAGCAGCAGGACCACGCCGAAGATCCACAGCAGTTCGCGCGGGTTCTTGTAGGAACCGTAATACATGTTGCGGAAGATGTGGACGAACACGACGATGAAGAACATCGAGGCGCCGTTCTGGTGCACATAGCGCAGCAGCCAGCCGTAGTTCACGTCGCGCATGATATGCTGGACGCTGTCGAACGCCAGGGTGGCATTCGGCTGATAGTTCATCGCCAGGAAGACGCCGGTGACCATCATGATCATCAGGTTGATCATCGCCAGCGCGCCGAAGTTCCACAGGTAATTGAAATTCTTCGGCGTGGGGAAGGCCCCGTATTCGTTCTGCATCATCGTGAAGATGGGCAGCCGGGTGTCGATCCAGTTGACCACCGGATTCTTGAATTCGCTCTTGTTCAGACCGACCATCGGGAAAACCTCGTCGAAATGGGCTGGCGGCTTGGGATGTGCGGCGTCAGCCGATCTTGATCTTGGTGTCGCTTTCGAAAGCGTACGGCGGCACCGCCAGATTGGCCGGCGCCGGCCCGTGGCGCACGCGCCCGGAGGTGTCGTACTGGCTGCCATGGCAGGGGCAGAACCAGCCGCCCCAGTCGCCGCGCATCTCGGTCGGCTTGTTGCCGGTCGGGATGCAGCCGAGATGCGTGCAGATGCCCACCAGGACGATCCATTGCTTCTCGCCGGGCTTCACCCGCGCATCGTCGGCCTGCGGATCGATCAGCTGGCCGAGCTGGACGGCTTCGGCATCCTTGATCTCCTGCTCCGTGCGATGGCGCACGAAGACGGGCTTGCCGCGCCACATCAGCGTGATGCCCTGACCGACGGCGATCGGCGTCAGGTCGACCTCCACCGAGGACATCGCCAGCACGTCCTTGGACGGGTTCATGCTGTCGATCAGCGGCCATGCCATGGCCGCGGCGCCGATCGCGGCACCGGCGCCCGCGACCAGTTTCAGGAAGTCGCGCTTCGTGACATCTCCGGGCTGGCCATGCGAGGCGGCAGCAGACGTATCGGCCATCTTATCCTCAATCTCCCATTGCGGGGACGCAAATAACCTTCGCGGCTGGAGGTCTGCCCCAGCCGCGGTCCGGCGCATACTAGGGGTCTCCTCTCGCCCCTGCAACACGCCGATCGGGTGGGTTATGTTGAAAAATGCAGTCAGGAACACCCAAGCATGCCTAATTCCACCGCCAGACCGCCACATGACAGCTTGAAACCAGCGGCGCGCGCCTGGTTCGAGGAACTGCGCGGGCAGATCTGCGCCGAGTTCGAGGCGATCGAGGACGCCCAAAGCGGGCCGCTGGCCGATCGCCCGCCCGGCCGATTCGTTCGCACCGCCTGGAGCCGTCCGACCGAGGACGGCTCCCCCGGCGGCGGCGGGGTGATGAGCGTGATGCGCGGGCGGGTGTTCGAGAAGGTGGGGGTGAACGTCTCCACCGTCTGGGGCGAGTTCTCGCCCGAGTTCCGCGCCCAGATCCCCGGTGCCGCGCAAGACCCGCGCTTCTGGGCCAGCGGGATCAGTCTGGTGGCGCACATGCACAGCCCGCTGGTGCCGGCGGCGCACATGAACACGCGCATGCTGGTCACCACGCGCGGCTGGTTCGGCGGCGGCGGCGACCTGACGCCGATGCGCCTCGATGCGCCGGCGGCGATCGCGGACGCCGCCGACTTCCATGCCAGCTTCAAGGCCGCCTGCGACAAGCACGATCCCGGCTACTACCCGGAGTACAAGGCGTGGTGCGACCGCTATTTCTTCCTGCCGCACCGCAACGAGCCGCGCGGCGCCGGCGGCATCTTCTACGACCGGCTGTTCAGCGGCGACGCCGATGCCGATTTCGCCTTCACCCGGGATGTCGGCCTCGCGTTCCTCGACGCCTATCCGGCCATCGTCCGCCGGCGGATGGCGCAGCCCTGGACCGCCGAAGAGCGCGAACACCAACTGGTCCGCCGTGGCCGCTACGTGGAGTTCAACCTGATCCACGACCGCGGCACGCTGTTCGGCCTGAAGACCGGCGGCAACGTGGAGGCGATCCTGATGAGCCTGCCGCCCGAGGTGAAGTGGCCGTGACGGCGCGCTACTGGGCCACGCGCTATTGGGCCAGCGCCTGGCTCCGCACCAGCCGGGCGTAAAGCCCGTCCTGTTCCATTAGTTCGGCGTGGGTGCCCTGCTCCACCGCGCGGCCGTCGGCAAGCACCACCACCAGGTCGGCGTCGCGCACGGTGGACAGCCGGTGCGCGATGGTGATGGTGGTACGGCCGCTGGCCAGGGCGTCGAACGCCTTCTGCACGGCGCGCTCGGTCTCGGTGTCCAGCGCGCTGGTGGCCTCGTCGAGAACGAGCACGCGCGGGTCCCGCAGCAGGGTCCGGGCAATGGCGATGCGCTGCTTCTCGCCGCCGGAGACCTTGATGCCGCCCTCGCCGATCACCGTGTC
>PKWQ01000027.1 GCA_003133265.1 Acetobacteraceae bacterium | reverse complement strand
CGAATTGTTCGTGGCCACCATGACGCTGGGCGGGCTGTGCTGGCTCGGGGGCAATGTGCTGTGGCTGCTGGGGTGGGCGGTGCCGGACATCGTCTGGTGGTGGGCCATGTTTCTGGTGCTGACCATCGCGGCCGAACGGCTGGAGCTCAGTCGTCTGTTGCAGCCCCCGCCGGCGGCACGGCTGCTGTTCGCCGTCATTCTGGTGGTTCTTCTGGCAGGCGTCATCGGTAGCCTGTCGGGCAGCCTGACGGCTTGGCGGGTCCTGGGAGCGGGCATGGTGCTGCTGACCATCTGGCTGCTACGCTACGACGTGGCGCGCCGCACCGTGCGCATGGCCGGCCTGCCACGGTTCACGGCGGTGTGCCTACTGTCGGGCTATGCCTGGCTGGGGTTGGCGGGGGTAGGCGCGCTGGTGCTGGACGATCCCACGGCAGGCTTCGGCTACGACGCCGTGTTGCACGCGGTCTTTTTGGGCTTCGTCTTCGCCATGGTGTTCGGTCATGCGCCGATCATCCTGCCGGCGGTCGCGCGCCTGGCCGTGCCCTTCCGCCGCTTCTTCTACGTCCCGCTGATCCTGCTGCACGTCGCACTGCTGCTGCGGGTGGCGGGCGATGTCCTGGCATGGAACGACGGCCGGATGTGCGGCGGCCTGCTTGGCGTGTTTGCCATCTTGCTGTTTCTGGTATCCACCGCCGTGTCGGTGCGGATCGGGCGGCGGGCCAGGACGTCGCGGACAGTAGCAGCACGCTCATAGACATTGGCGCTCGCGATCGTCGGGATGCTCTGTCCGCGGATCGCCACGCCAAGGTTGCTTGTGCGCGGCGCCACATTGCGTGGATCGGGTGCGGGCCAAAATCGAGCAATTTGTTCTGTCGCAAAGAACGGGACCGGAAGCGGTGGCATATTGCTCGTGACGAAGAACGCGGAGTGTGGAGGAGCGATTTTCGTCCGGGCCCCGATGGCACCACCAAGCCCGCTCGCGGGAAATCCGGGCAGGCGACCGGAATCTGTTCCAACCACTCGGGTCCCGTATATCTGTTGCTATTCCACAATGTCATATCCAGCCCTCCACCAGGGCACGGCGCTCGGGACGAACCGATGCTGAGTGCAGTTGCCGGAAAAATTGGAACGGACGTGATGGAAAGACCACGGCGGGCACGGTGCCTGGCGCACATGAACGAATATGGAGTTTTGAGATGCGTTCGACTCAACGAGTGATAATGGCCGCTGCGATAACCCTGATGGGAGCCGCTGCGGCAAATGCTGCTGAATACGATATGAAGACATTGAACATGAGCCCGCACGGCGGGATGTTTCAGTTTGATCCGACATTGCTCAGGATCCAGCCGGGTGACACGGTGCATTTCGTTGCAAAGGACAAGGGCCACGACGTTCAGTCGATCGCAGGGATGATCCCGGATGGCGCGGAACCCTTCAAGGGCGAGATGAATAAGGATCTTACCGTCACCCTGATCAATCCCGGCGTCTATGGCGTGGAATGCACCCCGCACTATGCCATGGGGATGGTCGCCCTCATCATCGTCGACGACCCGTCGGCCAATCTTGAGAAGGCGGAAGCCGTTCCGCAGCCCGGCAAGGCGAAGCAGGCATTCGCAAAGCTGTTCGAGGCAGTCACCGCACATAACTGACCGCACCGAAAGAACGTGGGCTACGGTGGCGGACGAGCGCAGCTTTGCGAATGCCTGCTTCTTTTCAGGCCGCGCCCAATTCCACTCGCTGGCCATCCGGCATGGCCAGATAGGCGTGCAGCCCCAGTTGCGTCACGATCGGCTTCACCATCTCGATCGGCAGGAGCGAAAAGGCCGTGGACAGGGCATCGGCGCTCGTCGCCGTGGTTGCCACCACGGAGACGGAGGCATAGCGCCAGCTGGTTCTTCCTGTGGCAGGGTTGAAGATGTGGTTGAAGCGCCCCGCCGGATCGAGCAGCGTGCCATACCCGCCGGACGTGGAGACTGCTTGATTGTCGATCGCGATCCGCTGCGCCGTATGGCCAGGCGCCGCCGGATCCTCAAGCCCCACGATCCAGGGACCGCCCTCCGGGCGGCGGCCGATCGCACGGATCTCGCCCATGTCCACCAGTGACCGATCGACTCCCTCCTGGCGCAGCAAGTCGACGATACAGTCGGTGATATAGCCCTGGGCGATACCGTTCAGCGTAATCGCCATGCGCGGGCGTGCGAAGTGGATATGCCGCGCGTCTACCTCTACCGCGGCATGCCCGACGCGTTGCAGCATCGCTTCAATCGCCGCACGTGGCGGGCCATTCGGGTCCGGGTCCACGCCAGTGAAATGCTCCGAATACAAATCCCACAGCGGTTGCACCGTCGCATCGAACGCACCGGCCGTCAGTTGGCTGAACTGCTCGCTCTGGCCGAGCAGCATCACCAGTTCGGCCGGAGGATCATCCAAGCTGCCAGCCCGATTGAGGCGGCTGATCGCCGATTGCTCGTCATACAGGCTGAACACCCGCTCCAGCCGGGAAATTTCGACGAGCGCCCGTGCAATAAGGCGGCGCGCCACCTGAGCATCCGGATGATGCAGCTGGATCATCGCGTCAGCGCCCAGGGCCGCGCCGCGCCAGACATGTAGGTGCTCGGCGGCATCATCCGCAGCGCGTCCCTGCGCCTGCCCATGCCGCGTCGCCAATAAAGCAAATCCCGGGACAGCGGCCAGAATTCGAATAAATCGGCGGCGGACGAGATTGGTAGCTGTCATGATCTTGCCCTTTCAGGATTTCCGCGGTGCTGTGTCGCCGTCGACCGGGGAGCTGTCGGCATTCGGTAGAATGTAATCCTTCGGCATCTCATTGAAGCGAACCATGCGTCCGCCATTCTGCCCGATAAATACCTGGGCGGCGGCTGGATCACTGAACGGCACTGTCTCGGCCTCGTCCATGCCACTGTGCCGGCGGCTGTCGATGACAAAGAAGGCCTTGCGCGCTTCGACCCAGGTGCCGGGNNCGCGGCTCTTCCGGCAGCAGCGTGAAGGCAAACATGTCGTGGACGGAAGCGAACCAATAGGGCAAAGCGCGGCCCTTGACGAAGATCTGGGCCTTCGGGCCACTATGCTCCTGAAGCGACATGCTGCAGAACTCGGCAACCTGTCCCGGCCCGAACTCCTGCGCCGATGGTACCTTGCCGGACGACGGATCGTCCAAGCACGCTGTCATCGTCAGCGCCGACAGAAGAAAGGCCCACCGGAGCCATTTCACATTTGCCTCCGTGCGAAGATCAGGCCCGCGGCAGAGAGCGGCACGACGATCCAGGCAACGAGCGCACCTACCAGTGCGGTCCCACTAAGCATCACCTGGGCCGACAAACCGGCCATGCCAGACAACGTGCTGATGTTGGAGAAGCCAGTAAGGTTGAGCAATCGGTAGATGTCGGCGGGATTGGCGAGCAGCATCACACTCAGCACGCCTGTCGTGATGTTCTTGCCCTGGTCCGCGATGAGCAGGCCAAGCAATGCCATATCGTAGAGCACGACAAAGAACAGCCAAAGGCCAATGGCGATGCCCCCTGCGGTGCGCGGATCCAACACCAATACGCTGACAACATAGCCAAGTGCGATGAACGCCGCCCCGAGCAACACGCTGCTGCCTATCATCACCGCGAAAGACGCGGCGGCGCCTTGCTCGGCGACACCGTTGGCGAAGCTCACGGCCACGCCGGCAGCGCCATAACCGAGAATGGTAGCGAGCGTGAGGATACAGACATGTCCGATGAACTTGCCGGTAAGAATCTGCCAGCGTGTCACCGGGTAGGATAGCAGCAGCAGCATGGTGCCACGATCCACCTCGCCAGCGATCGCGTCATACGAAATCAGCAGCGCAATCAGCGGCACTAGGAAAATCGTCAGGCTGGACAGGCTCACGACGGTGACCGACAGGGCGCTGGTCCCCACCGTTCCGGTGGGAGCACTTCCGAGCAGAGCGAGGGTCAATGACAGCGCCGCCATCAGCAATGTTGTGCCGACGACACGGCGGTTGCGAAGGCCGTCACGAAATTCACGACCGACCATAATCAGGACGGGCCTCATTCCGCCGCCATCCGCCGCAGGATATCGACATAGATATCGTCGAGCGATGGCGGTGCGATTTCGATATCGGCGAGCGGAACGGCGGCATCCAGCAAATACCGCAGGACATCGAGTTTGCTCGCATCGGAGCACCGGATCTCCATGGTTCGCTCATCGAGGTCCCGGCATTCCGCCATGCCCGCCGGAAGCTCCGGATGAAACCGCACGCCGCTTGGCAGACCGATCCTGATGCACGTGGGAAATCCGGACAGGCGACGCAAATCCGACAGCGTGCCGTCGGCGACCTTGCGGCCGTGGTCCAGCATGACCACACGATCCGCCTGGTGCTCGATCTCAGCCAGCACGTGAGACGACAGCAACACGGTCGTGCCTTTCTGGCCGAACTCGGCCACGATCTCATAGAAACTCTGGCGCGATGCGGGGTCGAGACCGGTTGTGGGCTCATCCAGCAGCAGTACGCGCGGTTCGCCAATCAATGCCTGCGCCAAGCCCAGACGCTGTCGCATGCCCTTGGAGTAGGTGCGGACTGGGCGACTAGCCGCCGCAGCGATGCCAACGCGCTCCAGCAGCGCCCGATTGCGCGAAACCGGCTGACGCTTCAGCCGCGCATAGAAGGACAGCACCTCCGCACCCGTCATTGATGGCGGAAACACCACGTTCTCCGGCAGGAAGCCCATCGACATCCGCACGGCTGCGAAGGCATGATGCGCGGGGTCGACGCCCAGCACCTCGACATGCCCCTCGGTCGGCCGGATCACACCGAGCATCAGCTTGATCAACGTGCTCTTGCCTGCGCCGTTGTGACCGACCAGGGCAACGCGTTCGGCCTGATGCAGTTCAAGATCCAGTCCGGCGACGGCATGTAAGGTGCCGTAATGCTTTGAGACGCCGACGAGCCGCACGGAAGGGCTCGTCATGGCCCGGCTTCCGCCGCCGGTAGGGGAGGCCGCGACGTGTCGTGATAATGTGCGGCAGACACCTCGGGCGGGCGCATCAGCGGGGCGCTGTCGATCACTCCGCCCGGATGCAGGTTGGGAAAGGCCGACTGTGCCCAGCGGACGAGTTGCACTGCCGGGCTGTTCAGCAGCAGTTTCGCCGCCGGATAACGCCAGACCACCTGATCCACTAGGTCGTTCGGACGATAGGCGGTATCGGCGATGCCATCACCATTCAGATCGAACGCCGGATTGTCGCTCCAGTAATTGCCCCGGCCGTGCTCCGACCAGTCCAGATTGCGGGTGCCTACGTACATAACCTGGGTCTGGTTGCCGACGAAGGCATTCCCGGTCATCACATTGCGCTCGGACCCGGCGGTGAAGTGAATGCCGATGCGGCACCCCTCGAACCAGTTGCCGACGAAGCGATTCTTGTTGGCGTTGTAGATGAAGACGCACTGGTCCCCGCCATGCAGCACCGCGTTGCCTTCGATCCGCGATCCGTTGGCAAAGTTGAAGAGCATGTCGTGATCGCGATCACCATCGGAGACGTTGCCGCGCACCGTCAGGCGGTCGGAATACATGATGACGAAACCGGCGTGGTTGCCGACTGAGACGTTGTCGCTTACCTCGCTGTCCTGCGTGTACATGTAGTGGACAGCAAAGCGGACGCCATGCATCCGGTTGCCGTGGAAGACGTTGTTCCGGCTGGTGGTGGTGAAAATGCCGTCACGCCCGCCGTCAATATCGTTATCGATGATCTGCGCGCCCGGCGCATTCCAGACATAGACCCCGTTGCCGCTGTCGTTCAAGTTCGGCGCGACCCATCCCGTGATCCGATTGGCTCGTACGATCGCCCCTGGCGCACCGTGCACGTAGACTCCCACGAGGTTATCCGTGAGTTCGTTGGCTTCAACCACCGCGCCGGCGGCATTCTGGTTCAGAAACACGCCGGCATCCATCTGCGCCAGGCTGCGCCCAGACCCACGGATGCTCAGATGCCTGATGCTGACATTCGGTGCAGTTACCTCGATCGTGCTTCCCTGTCCATGTCCATCGACGATAGCGCCGGGCTCACCTTCCAGCGACAATGCATGGTCGATCCGCACCGGACCGTCATGCACGCCGGATGCGAGCACGAGAACATCTCCGGGCGCCGCAGCGGCGGTGGCCGCCCGGAGATGATCGCCCGCAGGTACATCGATCCTCGCCGCGAACGTCGACGCGGCGAAAACCAGGCAGCAACTGGCGCAAGCGCCGGCAAACAATTCCAGGCGATATGGCAGCCGTTGCTTCATACCTTGCGCGGTTCAACCAGAAGGCGTCCCGACATCTCCATGTGCAGCGCATGGCAGAACCACTGGCAGTAGTACCAGTGCACGCCCGGCCGGTCCGCGATGAAGGTTACGGACGATGTCTGCTGTGGTGAGATCTCCATCATCACGCCGTAGCGAATGATCGTGAACCCGTGCGTCAGGTCCTCCACATCATCCATGTTGGTGATGGTGATCGTCACTTCGTCGCCCTGCTTCACCTCGATTTTGTCGAGGCTAAAAGCGGGGGCGATCGAGGTCATGTAGACCCGCACTTTGTTTCCGTCGCGGATGATGTTGGCCGCTTCCTCAAGCTTGACCTTGTCCTTCGCGGCCTGTCGGCGTGCATCCTCCCACATCGGGTCGTCGCGCTTCCAGATTGCCACCGGCTTTACCTTGGAGCGGTGCACGATGCAGATGTCGTGCGGTTCCGCGAAGCTCGGGCCATCATGTGCGAGCTTCATCTGCTCGCCAGAAATATCGATTAGCTGGTCGTTCTCTGGATGCAGTGGCCCGACCGGCAGGAAGCGATCCTTGGAAAATTTGTTGAGCGACATAAGCCACTTTCCATCGGCTTCCTTGGTCTCTCCCATGGAGGTGTGGTTGTGGCCTGGCTGGTAATGGACATCGATCTTCTGCAGGATCGGGTCGACTTTCTCCCCCTTGAAGGCACGCCGTGCCTTGTCGATATTCCACTTCACCACCTGGCTGTCGATGAATGTCGTGGTGAAGGCATTGCCCTTGCCGTCATACGCGGTATGCAGCGGACCCAGGCCGATCTCTGGTTCCGCCACTACGACATCGCGCGGCTTGATCTTGTCGTCGAACAGATCGTCGAACAGGCGCACGTCCATCACGGTGACAGTTGGCGAGAGCTTTCCGGCGGCGACGACGTGAATGCCGTCCGGCGCCGTATTCATGCCGTGCGGATTGCTGGAAACCGGCACATAGCGCGTGTAGCGCGAGCCGTGACGGCCGTCGACAACGGGCACGCCCGCCATCGTTTTGTAGTCGCCCTTCTTCACCGCATCCTCGATGCGTTTGATGTTGAAGATGACCACCCAATCCTGTTCGGCGGACGTCATGTCGGGGAGGTTGAAGCCCTTTTCCGAATTGTAGCAGGTGGAAAACGAGTACTTGCCCTGATAGTCGGCGTCCGTATTGTCCAGGTTGCCGTCCACCAGCACCTGCCAGGCGACTTTCATCGTGTCGCCGTCGATGGCGGTATAGACCGACCAATATTTGCTCTTGTCGTCGTTAAGTACGGATCCATCATTCGGGATAGGAATGATATGCTCGCTATTGGCAAAGACATAGCCGGTGCGGGGAAATTTTTGCGGCCGCAAACCATGGATGTCGGACGCGTTCGGGATCTCGATGATCTTGTCGCACTTCATGACATCGCAACGAATCCGGGCAACGCGGCAGTTCGCCTTGTCATTGATGAACAAATAGCGCCCGTCATACGTGCCATCCGTAAAAGACATGTGCGGATGGTGCGCGTCGCCGTTCACGAAGCTGCCACCGCGGCTTTCCAGGAATTTGCGCGAATCGGGCAACAATCCTTCCGTGAGGATCTTGCGGCTTTCGTTGGTCAGGCCCCAACCGGTCGCGCTGTCACGATTGAACACGGGAATGCGCATGAACTCGCGCATCGAGGGGATGCCCATGATGCGCACCTCTCCCGTCTGGCCGCTGCTGTTGAACCCGTAATACTCATCGAGATCGCCTGGCTTTACCTCGACGCTCTGGGCTCCGGCGGCTGCACGCGACTGGGCCATCGCAGCGCGCGAGAGTGCCACGAATCCCCCCGCGCCGGCGCCAGCGAGTCCGGCGATGGTTGCCGTGCCCGCGAGCAGACCACGTCTTCCTACGCTGCTTGGCTGATCCGGTTTGGCCTCACCAGAATCTTGGATCGGATGGGACGGGGGGCGCTGCGGTTCTTCGGATGACATCGTGGAGTCCTTTCCATTGGGCGCACATCGATAAATTCGCATTGGAACAGCAGAGTGTCTTTGTGTTAGCGCAATCTGTATGGATTTTACGCTAGCTCGTCGGCGCGGATAGGGGTGGCCTGGTACCCGGCGCCGGCTTCCCCGGCAGCGGCGGCGGACTGCCGATCACCGCCGCGCGGCGTTCGTTCTTCAGCCGGCGCTGAATCATGACCGGACAGCGATGGTCGTCATGATATAGCTCCTGACAGTGCAGGCACTGAATGCATTCGTTGGGATTGATGTGACCTTCGGGATGGATGGCCTGCACGGGACACTCGTTGGCACAGCGTTGACACGGGTTGCCGCATTCGCGATATCGCCGCAGCCAGTCGAACATGCGCAGCTTAGCGGGTATTGCCAACGCGGCTCCGAGCGGACAGAGGTAGCGGCAGAAAAACCGCTCAACGAACAGTCCGGCGGACAGCAACACCACCGCATACAGCACAAAGGGCCATTCCCGCATGAAATGCAGGATGACTACTGTCTTGAACGGTTCGATCTCAGCAAGTTCCTCACTCAATGACAAATAGTATAGCGACAGACCAAACATTACCAGAAAAATAATGTACTTGATCGGCCACAGTCGCTGATGGATGCCGAACGGCATAGGAAGCTGCGGAATCCGAAGCTTTTTCGCGACCGCGCTCAAGAGTTCCTGCAACGCGCCAAATGGACATAGCCAGCCGCAGTACGCCCCGCGACCCCAGAACAGCATGGCGGCGGCGACCGCGAACCAGAGAATGAAAATAAGCGGGTCCATCAGGAAATAGTCCCAGCGAAAATCCGTGCGCAATGCGTTGGCGAAGGCAAGGATGTTCACTACGGACAGTTGCGCGTCAGCATACCAGCCGATCCACAGCAGGGTGAAAGTGAGAAATGCCAGCCGCAGGCGGCGATAGAGCATGGGCTTTCGGAGCAATATATCCTGGAAAAAGAAAATGGCGGTCAGTGCCAGCAATGCCACCGACAGAACAAGAACCTGCCCGATCTTCGCCCGCCAGACGCGAACCCACAGAGGTTCACCCGGGGTTGCGGAGAATATCATCCGCAAGGTAGGCATTTGGGCCTCGGTTTCAGTCTTCGCGGAAGACGCCGGCGCGGGGGGGAGTGGTGCAGCTGCCGTCGGCTTTTCCTCAATCGTATAATTGGCTGGCAGTGTGTATGTGACGTCGAAGGTCAAAAACGCCTTGTCGCGGGCGCCAATCGCGCGTTGGGCCAGCAGGATCAGGCGCCAGGGCGCGGTGGGATCGAACTTTTCGCCAGGAGGTATGGTGAACAGACCAATTTCCGGAAAGCTCGGCGCTCCGTCCGCGGCAAGATCACCGATCCGCTGGTGGTCCCGGTCATGGAAGCGGATGATGTTGTCGTTCTGCACCAGCTGGATGCGATCGAAGATGCCACCACGCACATAGCCCGAGCCTTTGAATGAATACCGGCCGCTGCCAGCGATCAGGATTGCCTGCTGGCCGGGCTGCAGGCGGTCTTTAAGGCGTTGATACTCAGGCTCGCCCAGCAGGCTTCGGCCAATGCTGGGCACGCTCGCTTCCGCGACGTAGAGGTCGATGAAATTGTCGCTATCGGGGCCTTCCTCTGGATGCTGCGCGGCGAGCGGGTTGGCGGATTTCGCAAAGGCAGCATTTACATCAGCTACGGTCAGCAACAACCGGCGTACCGAGCCGTCGCCCAGCAGGTTCTGCCAAGGCTCGATCGATACCTTGGATGTGTCCAGCCGCCTCACGGTCGCGGCCGGCGAGAGCACTGCCTGCGCGGTTCCCAGGCCGCGTGACTGGGCGATCCGAATCGCTGATCGAGTGATACTGTCGCCGATCACCATCGTGGTAACCGTGGCGCCGCTGATGATATCCGCCGGCATTCCATTGACCGCTGTCTCTGGGGATTTACCGATGTCCAGACCGACATAAGCCCGTATGAATGCAGTCAGTTTGGCCGGTGGAATGCCGATAAGCACGATGGGCTCGTGGTGTTCGACCAATTTAGCGCCGACGATACGGCCGTTGAGGTCGATCCCGACCAGTATGCGGATCGGCTTGCCGGAGTAGCCGGTTGAGCTGACGACATCGGAATTCAGATAGACATACCCCATGGCATGGTCGCCACGATACGCGGTCGCGACGGGCCGATCACCATCCACCGGGCCCAGCCGGTCTGCACCCGGAAACACATCGGAAAGTTGCGCTTGCTTGAGAAAATCGTCGAGGTGGCCACCCGACTGCGCCCGTGCTGGCGTCAGTCCAAGCAGTAACATTGCGAGAAAAATTGACAAAGAGCAAATAGCACGCACCCTAGGACGGGATGCGAACGCAGCAGGCATATCAGTCATAATGTTATTATATCCTTGGGCAGTGTGTTTGCTCCAAGTGGCATTGCCGCAAGAATTCGTATCATGGCGCGTAATCCATAGGACAGTCTGGTGTGCAGGTCCAGCGGCCACGGCGCGCCATCCAAAGCGCATGGGGCGCGCCAAAGCCCGTGCGGAATGTGCCATTCACGGCTAAGCTGCGCGTACGCCGAATGGCGGAGGAGACAAACAATGCTGCCTCCACTGAAGATCGCGCTGCCCGGAAAGGTCGCCTCGGCCGAACAACTGGTCGCGATCGCCCACGCAATGGAGCGCGAGGCTGGCCGTCGCTACCGGGAGCTGGCGGCGCGCATGCGCATCCAGAACGAAGAGTCGCTCGGTGCGCTGTTTACCTTTCTGGCTGAGATAGAAGACAAACACGCGGCGGAGGTCGAAGCGCGTGCGACAGGGATCACGGGGCACCCGCCAGATCCAACCAACATGCCTTGGGAAGTGCCTGAGAACTTCGACGAGGAGGAGGCACGCAGCGCAGGGCTTTCACCCTACCGCGCGTTGGCCATTGCGGTGCGGAACGAAGAACGCGCCTTCGTCTTCTACACCTATGTTGCCGCTTCGGCGGCTACGCCGGCGCTGCAACGTCTCGCGGAGCAATTCGCCTTGGACGAACTCGGCCATGCCAGCCTGTTGCGACGTGAACGGCGTAAGGCGTGGCGGAATGCCTCATCGAACCTCCCAGCCATCCGACAGCCCGACTCGGTGGACGAACTGATGGTGCTAACGGTACCGATGGAGCGTGCCGCCGCTGCGGCACATCGCGCGCTTGCCACGCGCCTGGCGACGCTGGAGGGATCGGCGGTGGCGGCATTGTTCGATCATGCCGCCGATGAGGAGGACGATCTCGGTCGTGCGCTCGCAGCGCGACTGCCGCACGCCACCGCATTCCCGTTGCAAAGCATGCGCGCCGAGTCCGTGCGCGATGGGCTCAAGATTTTGGAAGACGCGTTCGAACGTTATATGGATATCGCGGAGAACGCGACCGACGAAGCGACTTTGTCGGAGGCGCAGGTGTTGGCCGAACATGCGGTCCGCCGACTGGCCTCTGTACATGGTGTGCTGGGCTCCGGCACATGGGCGCGTAATCCGGACTCTGGCGTGCCTGAGTCCAAGGACGACATCGTCGGGTGATGTCGCGCAGCTATGTAGCGCTATGTTTACGTTGAACAATTGCGGCCCGCAAGGATCTGTTCGGGAATCACCGGCTTTACCCCGGAGTGTATTCTAGGACAGTGACCGTAGAGGCAAGATTGCGCTCGCGCGGGATTCGGCGATCATGGGGTATCAGGGGCGATTTTGGGAGACATCCATCATGAGCAGCGTAGACGCGAACCGTGTGATCCTGACCGGGGAAAACCCGTTCATCCGGCTCAGCCAGAACGATGGCGATGCCAGCACCACGAATGCGAGTTTCTGGCGCATCCTGTTTTCCCCGGCCGGGCCGGGGCATGTGCTCTATCTGAAAAGCGAGCTGACAGAGAATGACTGGCGCATCTATTCCGACAATATTGCGCTGGCGCGGTGGCTGCAGACCACCGTGCAGGGCATGCTCAATGCCGAGCTTCTCGATCCGACAATCCCGGTGATCGACGCGCAATTCGGCCGGTCCGGTGACGCACGGGATTTCTGGACGGAGCGGGTGGACACCGGCGATGAGGAGATCGCGCTCACGTGGTACAAAATTGGCGAGCCGTTGCTGGTCCACACCCAACCCAACGCGGACCCGGCGCGTCCGTACGGTGTATGCACGCTGCTTATTCCCACGCTCGGCGCACGGCTGACCCGGAACGGAATAGAGGCGGCGGGCCGGCCTTGGCCGAGGGAGCGCGAGGGTAAGCCCTTCAGCACCTGCGCGCTGGCATTCTCTGAAAGCTGGACTGAGGCCCGTTAGACGTTTCTGCCGTTGCCGTGCGGTTTCCCGCTTCCGGGCGATCGCGATCTGGTGCTGGATTGCCTCCGGAGCCCCATCGATCGATTGGTTCGTTTCAGACTGGCCCGAGCGGGCGATGCGGCTCCGGAGGCAGCTCGACGCGGATCGGGTCGCCGGGCCGCACCTCGCCGCCGGCCAGGACGATGCCCATGACGCCCGCCTTACGGATGAGCCTGCCGTGCTCGTCGCGCCCCAGCACCGCCGCCATCAGGCCCGGCTGAAAATGGTCCAGCTGGGCACAGGGATTGCGTAGGCCGGTCACCTCGACCACCGCCGTGTTGCCTAAGTGCAGCCGGGTGCCGCTCGGTAGCCCGAGCAGATCGACGCCACGCGTGGTGACATTCTCGCCGATCTGCCCAACCGATACCGCGAAGCCGGCGGTCTGCAATTCGTCAAGCAGTTCGGCGTGGATCAGGTGAACCTGACGCAGATTAGGCTGGCTCGGGTCGCGCGCCACCCGCGAGCGATGCTTGACGGTATCGCCCAGATGCGCGTCGCCCTCTATGCCTAGCCCGGTCAGGAGCCGAATGCTGTCCTGGGTCGATTTGCTGAACGTGTGTGTCGCGCTGCGGCACACCGCGGTTACTATTCCCCCCATTGGCTTGCGCTCCTTTCTGTCGCCATCATGCTCTGCGCCACGAGAACGGCGGCGAATTCAACGGCGAACTGCTGCGTGGCAGAACGGGCGATGCTCGTCCAGAAAATGCGATTACCCCCAGGTCACCCGACACGTTGATTACGGCCTGCAAACCCGGCGGTGTCTTTGTGCCACCACAAACAGCCGGCGCACCGCACCACGTAAAACGTATCGGGCATTCCCTCAACCGCCATCGAGACCGCCCTCGCAGCATAGTTCTCGCCATCCGCTCGCAGAGGAACACGCCCACAATGCCGAGAAATATCGCGCGTGCCCAGTTCGGCGGCTGCACCAGCCGGCTCAACACTATGCGCAAGGACGGCCTCGGTGCGCGCAGAGTTCAAGATCGCCGCCTGGAAGACCACCTATCTCGCCAGCCTCCTCGCTCAGTTCTGAAATGCGATTGCGCTGCGCGATCGGCAGTTAATTTGCCGTTTGTGCAAGCGCAAAGACACCACATCGCTTGTGGGCCAAATTGAGCATGCCAGATCGCCGAGGACATCTGCATGATCGGAACCAGTCTGTCCCGTTGGACGCTGCCGCACTTTGCTGTTGCGCTCGTTTTTCTCTTGAGCGCGCAGGGTGTCATCGCCGCGGGATGGGCATATCCCGCTGCGCTGGTAGGTGCGCCCGGTACGCTTGCGGTGGTCCATCTGCTGACCATCGGCTGGCTGACCGTGCTGATCCTTGGGGCACTGCTGCAATTCGTGCCCATGGTCACCGCTCGGCCGGCCAGCAACGGCATGATGGCCCTGTTGCCGCTGATCGGGATCTGCACGGGCCTTGCGGGCGTGGTTGCGGGCTTCCTGTCACTCGACGGCACTCTGCCCGCCTTTCTGGTAGTGGGGCTGCCGGCCGGGGGGTTACTGGTGCTCATCACGACGACCATGGCTGCCGCGCCGCTTGCCGCGGCGCTGTGGCACGTGCGCCCGATGCCGCTGCCAATCCGCTTCGTATTGGCGGGGCTCGGGTTTTTGCTGGCGACCGCAGGCCTCGGGGTGGTGTTCGGTGCCATCTTTGCTTGCCCGACGGTGTTTCCCTGGGGCCGGGTATTCGCCGGCGGTCTGCGCGTCCACATCACCAGCGGTCTGCTGGGCTGGTTCACACTGACCGCACTCGGCGTGAGCTACCGCCTGCTCGCCATGTTCATGCTGGCGCCCGATGATCGTGGCCGGCTCGGCGATGTGGCGTTCCTTCTGACCGCGGGCGGTCTGGCGCTCGCCTGGTTTGCGGGCCTGGGGCGGATGCTGGATCTGCCGCTGCTGGATTGGCTCATGCAGGCGGGCGAGGCTGCCGCTGGCCTCGGCGTAGCGGTGTTCCTGGTCGACATGCTGCGCCTCTACCGCGCCCGCCGGCGACCCGCATTGGAACTGCACGGCATCACCGCCGCAGTTTCCTTCGGCGCGCTTGGCGTGGCGATCCTGCTGTTGGCGAGCCTGCGTGTGACCGGCCGGCTCGAGGATCTGGCCGGGCCGGTGCTCTACCTGCTGCTGTTTGGCTGGTTGTCCGGCCTGGGACTTGGCCAGCTTTACAAGCTGATACCCTTCCTCACCTGGCTGCATCGCTTCGGCCCCTTGCTCGGCAAGGCACCGGTGCCACGCATCGAGGACATGGTGAACGAGCGGCGCGCGGCACCGTGGTTCGCCCTGTATTTCGTCGCGATCGCGGCCGGTACCGTGTGCGGCCTGCTCGGCTGGCCATCGCTCTGGCGGGTGGCGATCGCGGCCCACCTGCTGGCAACGGTCGGCATAGCCCTGGAGCTATGGCGCGCGTGGAGCTGGCAGCCGCACAACGCGGCCGCATCTCGCGCGCCCGCCCCGACCTGGCCCAGCAATCGCCATAGGCAACAAGAAGGAGCACTGCCATGACCGTACCCTCACCACTGACGCTCGACGTGCGCGACATCCTTCGCGCGGGGGGAGAGCCGTTCGGCGCCATCATGCAGAGCGTCAGCGCGTTGGCGCCAGGACAGAGCTTGCGATTGCTGGCGACCTTCAGGCCGGTGCCGTTGTTCGCCGTCATGGCGGGCCGCGGCTTCACCCATGCCGCGCAGCAATTGCCGGACGGCGTTTGGGAGGTGCGGTTCACGCCGAAGGGTTCGACCAATGGCGATGCGGAACCGGCCAACGACGCGACAGCGGCTTGTCCATCGACCGCCTTCGGCATTGCGCCGACGCAGAGCCTGGACAATCGCGGCCTGCCGCCGCCGGAGCCGATGCTTCGCACGCTGGAGGCGGTGGAAAAGCTTCCCCCAGGGGCGGTGCTCGAGGTGCTTGTGGACCGCGAGCCGCTGATCCTGTACGGCGAACTGAAGACGCGTGGGCACGCGTTCCGGGCGGATAAGCAGGACGACGCCTGCTTTCGGATCGTGATCCAGCGCAGCGTACACTGATCGGCGCCGCCTGCTCGTTTCCGCCAGGCTGCGGCTGCGGCAGGTGCTGGCGACGCAAGGGGCGTGCCGCCTTCGACGCGCTTTTCCTGGCCGCTTGATCATGTTGGCGCTGTGTCGGTTGACCGCCTGCCGATAGCCGGGATAACTGCGGTGATATGCATCACCTGGGCACATCATCGCTTGTCGCCGAACTTGCAGATGCCGCGGAAGTTCGGAAGACACCGTGTGGCGACGGGTGGCTGACCTGGCGGGTTTGGGGTAGCGGTCCTCCCGTTGTCCTGTTGCACGGCGATTTCGGATCATGGACGCACTGGATCCGCAACATCCCGCATCTGTCGCAGCACTTCCGCATCCTTGTCCCCGACATGCCTGGATACGGCGCGTCGGACATGCCGTCACAACCCTGGTCACCGGGCAGCCTGGCGCAAATTATCGTCGATGGGGCTGGTGAGGTCGTCGGGCGGTCGATCCGGTATTCCGTCGCGGCGTTTTCCTATGGCGGGATCATCGGTGCCCACTTGGCGGCGATCGCACCGAAGCATGTGGCCAAACTGGTTCTGCTTGGTACGGGTGGCATGGGCTTGCCGGCGCCTGATGCCGCACCGAAGCTTCGGCGGATCGAGCCGGCGATGGGGTCCGCTGAGGTCCAGGCGGCGCACAGGCACAATCTTGCGGCGCTCATGATAGCGGACCCGGCCAAGGTGGACGACCTCGCCGTCGCCATGCAGATCGAGAACGTGCGGCACGCCCGGCTGCGCGCCGGCGGAATTCCCGCGTCGGACGTACTGTTACGCGTGCTGCCGCGCGTGCGGGCTCGCCTCTATGGCATCTGGGGCGAGCACGATGCATTTGCTCGCCCGAATATCGCAGCGCGCGCCGAGGTTCTGCGCCGGTTTCAGCCAGACTTGGACTTCCGCATCATCCAGGGCGCCGGGCATTGGACCCCCTATGAGGCACCTGCCGCGGTGAGCGCGGCCCTGCTGGAAATGTTGCGCTGATGGCCGGCGGTTGAGGCGTTGCCAGCGACCCGCGCTATGGTGCACGGGTCAGCCGCGAACTGACCGACGCCGGATACAATTTCAGGCTCCTGGTCACCTGGCTTACCGCCCTTTCATGCACGCTCCCGGATCCCGGCGCCGGGCGGGCGCGCCTCAACGAGGGCGCGGCAGCAGTTTGCGCAACTCCCACAGCAGGCCGACGAACGTCAGGGTCCAGGCGGCAAGCGCCGCCGCGAACACCGCCGGCGGCAAGGGGTCCAGGAAAGGCAGATCAAGCGCCGCTGCCATCTGCCGTGTCGCCACGGTGTACATTCCCAACGGAAACACCGCTCCCCAGTACAGCGGGTCGTAGCGCAGCGGGAACCGCTGGATCACGTACCGCCAGACACCGAGCACGAGCAGCATCGGGATCCACCACGTCCCGGTGGCCCAGTAGAACACCGTAAACCCCTTGATGAACGGCAGCAGTGAGGCCAGGAACGGCGCATCCGGCGCGTTCTCTACCAACCGCGCGCCCGCCAGGGTGGAGATCGCCATTGCCCCCATGTTGATCCAGTAGGGCGGGGTCAGGTCGCTCGGCGAGAAAGCGAAGAAGTTGTAGCGGTAGAAGATCAGCGAGATGATCCAGATATAGAACATCCCGCCCCACAGCCACATCGACAGCGCGAAGAAATTGAGTTCCAGTCGGAGCGGCTGCGGCCAGTCGCGGGCGATCAGCGCCGCCAGCACCGCGATCGACTGGGTGGCGACCACGGCGATCAGCCAGGCCCCGGTGAGGCCCTGCTCGAGCGACGGCTTGTCGCGCTTGATCGTGAAGGCGGTGAAGATCGTGTAGGTGAGGCCGATCCACAACGCGATGCCGAGCGCCAGGAACACGGTCGCCGCCGCCAAGCTGTGGGTCATCAGCAGGATCTGGGTGCCGAGGATGCAGGACCCGGCGACCGCGGTGAAGAAGCCGGGCCCGAGCCGATGGTCGGTCATGTCGGCGAAGAACAGGCGCGGGAAGCGAATCGCCCGCAGCGCGGTCAGCCCTGCCAGCACCGCGTAGGCGGCGAGGTTGAAGGCAAACAGCGCCATTGCCAGGACAGGAAGCTGGAAATCCCGCGCCGCGATCGAGACGATCCCGGTCGCCATCACCAGCGCGAAATAAGCGGGCGACAGATGTTTCACAACATGCGCCTCACGCTCTCTGCCTGCGTGCGGGTGCATCGGGCGAGCGACCGCCGCGTGAACCAGGCTACGCCGCGGCGCCCGCGACCTCGGGCGGCTTGCGGAAGGCTATAGCGAGCCGGTTCCAGCCGTTGATCGCCACCACCGCATAGGTGAGATCGACCAGTTCCTTCTCGCCGAACTCCTGCCGCGCCGCTTCATAGACTGCGTCCGGCACGTGCCCGTCGGTGACCAGGGTGACCGCCTCGGTCCAGGCCAGGGCGGCCTGCTCGCGGGCGGTATAGAGCGGCGCTTCCCGCCAGGCGGGGAGCAGATGCAGGCGTTCCTCGCGCTCGCCTTGCGCGCGGGCGTCGCGCACGTGCATGGCGAGACAGAAGGCGCAGCCGTTGATCTGCGAGGCACGGATCTTCACCAGTTCCAGCAGCGCGGATTCGAGCCCGCTCCGGTTCACATAGGCCTGCAGCGCCGCCATCGCCTGGCGGCCCTCGGGGGCCAGCCGGTTGGCGTCGACTCGTGCTGTCATCAAACCCTCCTCGGGCCGACCCGCAACGTGCGGCGGCCGTATCGGCCGTGTCGCACCGGAGGCTAGCAGCGTGCGGTGCACCGGGGCAAGTCGCCCTCGCCGCCCGACCAGGGCAATCGGGTGAAAGAGGCCCGTGACAAAGTGTTGGAGCGCTGAAACTATCGCTGCCCTCTGAGTTGATATGTGGGGGACGACACTCGATGCCAAACAATTCCAGCGCTGCCTTGTTGCCTGGGTCGCAGCCGCATCCTTGCCGACCTGGCGGCTTGGTACTCAAAAGAATGCCCGTTGTGCGACCGCCTGTTTGATGAGCGCGATTGCCTTGCCGGGATTGAGACCTTTCGGGCAGGTCTCGGTGCAGTTCATGATCGTGTGGCAGCGATACAGCCGGAATGAGTCGTTCAGATCGTCGAGCCTCTGCTCGGTCGCTTCATCGCGACTGTCCACGATCCAGCGATAGGCCTGCAACAGGACCGCAGGTCCCAAATAGCGGTCGCCATTCCACCACCAACTGGGGCAGCCGCTGGTACAGCAGAAGCAGAGAATGCATTCCCAGTAGCCATCGATGCGGGCGCGCTCCTCGGTCGATTGCAGTCGTTCGCCATCCGGCGGCGGTGGCGTATCGGCCTGTAGCCATGGCTTGATCAGGCGGTACTGGGCATAAAGGTGGCTCAGATCAACGACCAGGTCCTTGATGACCGGCTGATGGTTCAACGGATAGATCCGAACGTCGCCCTTGATGCTGTCGATCGGCTTCAGGCAGGCCAGCGTGTTGGTGCCGTCGATGTTCATCGCGCACGAACCACAAATGCCCTCGCGACAGGAGCGACGGAAGGTCAGCGTTGGGTCGATCTCGTTCTTGATTTTGACCAGTGCGTCCAGGACCATCGCGCCACTGTGGTCGAGGTCGATCGGAAACACGTCCACTCTCGGGTTGTCCCCGTCCTCGGGATTCCAGCGATAGACGTGGAATCGCTTCACGCGGGCACCGGCCTGCGGCGCTGGCCAGACCCTGCCAGGACGCGGCCTGGAGTTGGCCGGAAGCCTGAATTCGACCATAGGTACCTGCCTTTCCCGCTGGTAGGCGAGTTGCGCCGGTTACAGGACCGCAGGCGCGATCACCGTTCGGTCGCACGGAATTCCATTGCGCCAGTTCGGCTGCCGATCCCATGTCACCTAGCACGAACATTTCTCTCAACCAGAAGCGCAATTTATTGTGCCCCCACATGATAGGCGTGGCAAGTGGCATCCACTTTGTGGTCGTATTCTATTCGTAAGGGCTGCCGTTTCTATCTTGATCTTTGTCAATTTTCGCATCGGCCATACTATGGCCCTGGCGTTTGTCCGAGAAGATCCCCATGTGACGGGTGCGGTGTTTGCACGCATTCTGCGATCGGCACTGCGGGAGGGCAATGGAAATGCCGCACGAATATGACGATCCAGTGACCCACGAAATGATTGAGGCAGCCGTCGCGTTGACGATGGGACTGCGTGCGCGGAGCCGGTCTGAGCCACTCGCCGTGCTGACGGCCGAAGCCGTGAATACCGTGTTCTGCAGTTGCGTCACGGGCGCGGCGGATGCTGGCGTGTATGGTGTGTCACCGATCCATGCCGGCCTGATCGCCGAGGTATTGCGGCAGGTGCGGATGCGTAACGCAGCGCCTGCGGCCGAACCGGCCCTGCGTGATCCGGTCGATGTGGCGTCAGAGCAATCATTTCCCGCCAGCGATCCTCCCGCCTGGGTATGGCGCCGATCCAGCGCCGTGTAAGGCGACGATCGCGTGCGGGCGCCGATTGCGGAAGCGACCGTTTGTGCCCGCGCAAAAATCGGGCAGGAAGCGGGGGATAGAACGCGGCCGAGCATGACGAGGACACGATGACACCGGACCAACCCGCCGTCGGCGTCGACCAAGCCAGCGACGCCGCGTCCGAAGATCGCCGCAGCGAGGACGCACAGCTTATCATCGACGCAGACCTGATCGCGCCGCGCCTCGGGCTCGCCTCGGACGCATTCATGGCTGCAATCAGGCGAGGGATCGTCTATCAGAGAACCGAGCGTGGCATCGACGACGATGTCGGGCGATATCGCGTGACCTTTCTCTATCGCGGACGCAGATGCCGGGTGATTGTGAGCCCCGAGGCCGGCGCGGTCGTTCAGGACTGAGCCGCACCTGCGGATGTGTGGCCAGCCGCGGAAATATCGTTCCCGACACTGCGGTGTTTGCGCTGGCACAACGTCAAAACTGGATGTCTCGTTCAGGTTGCGCGTGATCCAGACGGAGGCAGGAACGATGAATGCAGTCACCGCGTTCACCACGGAGTCCGCGATGCTCGATACGATCAGAGCGACGGACGCCGTGGGGCTCTACCGTGCTAGCGGCAGCGCGGCATCTTCCGGGCAGGCGTGCGGCAGCCGGCCGGCGGAGGTGTGGACCGATCAGCATCCGGCAGGCCGGTTACCGGTGTTCCGGGGTAAAACATTCAGCGGGTTCATCGATCGACCCCAGACGTGGACCGCGACAGCAGATTGCGCCCCCGAAGGTTATTTGGCACGCGCAAACGATGCCCGGATACAGTCGCGCCTGATGGGCGCGTTGCGGCGGGAATCCTGGATTGCCGCCGACTTCGTGGGAATCGCGGTAATGGGTGGCGTCGTGCACTTGTTCGGAGAGGCTGATAGCATGCATGCAGCGTTGACGCTCCGCAGGATCGCCGCTGCAACGCCTGAGGCGGTGGCAATCATTGATGACCTCTGGGTCGCGTGTGAATAGCGGTCGGGGGGCGGAGCCGATGCGGATGGGAGCAGGGCAGGCATCCCGCCATTGTCCGGGCATAACGTGACACCGATCCCCCGCTACCGTTCGCAGCCTGGGCTTGCGCTGCTGTCGGCCGGCTTCCGGCCGTTCTTTCTGCTGTCCGCGATCTGGGCGAGCCTTGCCATTCCGTTATGGGTTGCGGCCTTCGTCGGACTGGTGCCGCTGCCGGCCACGCTGCCGCCGGTTGTCTGGCACGTGCATGAGATGGTCTTTGGTTATGCGGCGGCGACAGTTGCGGGGTTCCTGCTGACGGCGATTCCCAACTGGACCGGACGCATGCCGCTGCAGGGCGGGCCACTCGCCATCCTGGTGGTTCTGTGGCTTGCCGGACGGGCGGCGATGCTGTTGTCGTCCTATACTGGTGCCAGCGCCGCGGCGGCGCTCGATCTCGCCTTTCCGCTCGTGTTCCTGGCTGTGGTCGCGCGCGAGATCATCGCCGGCCGCAACTGGCGTAATCTGCCGATGCTGGCGGCGTTGACGTTTCTGCTGGGCGGAAATGCGCTGGTGCACCTCGACGCCGTCGGCGTCGCCGATACCGCGGCGGTGGGAAACCGGATCGGCGTCGCGACGCTGCTCATGCTCATCAGCTTCGTCGGCGGGCGGATCATCCCGAGCTTCACACGCAACTGGCTGGTCAAGCAGCGGCCGGATGTCCGGTTGCCGGCGGTGTTCAACTGGGTGGACCGGGTCGCGCTCGTCCTGACGGCGATTGCCCTGGCCGCCTGGGTGCTCGCGCCCGACGGCGTCGTCATGCCCTGGGTCTGCCTGGCGGCCGGTGTTGCCCTTTGCTTGCGGCTGGCACGCTGGCGTGGCCTCGCGACGCTGCGCGAGCCGCTGCTCTGGGTCCTGCATCTGGGCTACGGGTGGCTCGCGGTCGGGTTCCTGTTGCTCGGGCTTAACGCGCTCGTACCGTGGCTGCCACAAACCACGGCGTTGCACGCGCTCACCGCTGGCGCCGCGGGCTGCATGACATTGGCGGTGATGACGCGGACGACGCTCGGCCATACCGGGCGTCCGCTCATCGCTGGTCCCGGAACGACAACCGTCTATGCCCTGGTGACACTGGCTGCCGTGTTGCGGCTGCTCGCGCCACTTGGCGGTGCGCAGTACGTAGCGCTGCTATGGCTTGCCGGCATGGCGTGGAGCAGTGCCTTCGGCCTGTTCGCCCTGCTTTACCTGCGGCCCCTTATGTTCCCACGGATCGCACGCGAGGCCAGCCCGCGGCCGATCTAGCGGCTGAAGCCAGCGGGAAGCGGCCGGGCCGTGCGTGCGCCTGTCAGCTCATGGCTTGCTCGGCTCGGCGTTCAGCGTGTCCAGCATCAGTGTCGCGTGCGCATAGGCGCCGCCGGCCCGCATTTCCGCGGCGACCCAGATCGCTTCCATCAGCTCCTGCTGCGTGGCGCCGGCGCGGAGCGCGGCCTTGGTGTGGCCCTTGATGCAGTAGGGGCATTGCGTGACGTGCGCCACCGCGACCGCGATGATCTGCTTCATCTTCACCGTCAATGCCCCGTCGGCGAATACCGCCTTGCCGAACGCGTCGAATGCCGCCTGCGCGGCGGGGGCCAGTTCGCGCCGCTGCTGTGCCAGTTCACGCGTGGTGGGAGGATACATTCGGTCTGCCATGGATTTCGCCTTTCAGGTTTCGACTGGGGCCGGGCGTTGCCCGGCTTCGCACTTGTGAGGAGACACACGCCAACCGGTTGAAGCAATGACCCATGCGAAGATGTTTCCGCGCGTCCGACCTGAATGCGTGAAGCCCGATGATACTCATTGTGCCTTGCTGCCTTTCAGAAGCACCTCCCGCAACACCACGGCATCGTTATGCTGCTCGTCGTGGGCACCGAACACCAGCGTTACGGTTCCCTGTTTTGCCAATTCACGAATCTCGTCCAGCATCGTGGTGTGCTGGCGGAGCTCCGCGGCATAGCGGCGGCGGAACTCCGGCCAGCGAACCGGATCGTGCCCGAACCACTGGCGAAGCTCAGTGCTTGGGGCGATCTCCTTCAACCAGCGATCGACGGCGGCATCCTCCTTGCGCAACCCGCGCGGCCAGAGCCGGTCGACCAGAATGCGCATCCCATCCTCGGACGAGGCGGACTCATACACGCGCTTCAGTCGAATACTTTCGGCCGCGATTGCATGCGTCATCATAAACCCCTCTCTTGCTCGGACGCCAAATCGGCGCGCAGGGTGAAGCAGGCGTGGCGCCATGAACAGCGAATAGTATCATCGACCAGCAGGCCATCGGCCGGAGGTGTGCCGTAGTGGGTGCAGGTCGCGCCGACGGTAAACATGTCTCCGGCGCGACGCACGAACAGGGCGGGTTCGTCCCCGACATGCCCGAGGTCCGCGAGCCTGTCCAGCGCAACCTCCTGATTGAGATCGGGGCCACGGGACGGTGATGGTCCGTCGCTCATTCTGTCCTCCATTGGACGTAGCAAATCTGCTGCGCTTGGCTTCGGTCGCCGCCAACGAGAGCCAGATGCGGCGAGACTTTGAACCTGGCGTATCCGTCAAGGCACGTCGAGGGCGTCGTCTCCGGCGATGGCGGCTGCGACAGGGCGACGGTCGCGGCATACAACATGGCTGGTATTATGCGCAGGCAATAGCTTCGACCGCGGTACGGGTCCAGCATTGAGGATTGGTCGACGGAGACTACTTCATGCCCGACGATGCCGGCCCGTTCCTGGCGAATCCGCAACCGGCATCAATAGAGAGTCGTGCATCGTGGATGGCGGCCGGGGTGACGCTCGCGATCCTCTCGGTGGCGTATGGTTCGACCTTGCTGATCGTGGTCGGGCTTCGAGCGATAGAGCTTGATCTCGGTGTATCGCGCTCGATCCTGGCACTCGCCGGCGCACTGACCTGGATCGGGACGGGGCTGGGCGGCATCGTCATGGGCTGGCTCGCCGATCGGATCGGCGTTCGTAACAGTGTGCTGATGGGCATCGTCATGGTCGCCTTGGGACTTGCGCTGTCATCGACCGGGCATGTCTGGGCGCTCTATATAGGGCACGGCGTGCTGATCGGGTTTTTGGGAATGGGGGCGATCTACCCGCCGCTGGTGATCTATGTCAGTCGCTTGTTCGATCGTAGGCGCGGCACCGCGATCGCGCTGATCTCGTCGGGCCAATACGTCGCGGGCGTGATTTGGCCCACTGCGTTCGAGCGGCTGATCGCCGGGTCCGGCTGGCGGGTCACCTATCTGGGTTACGCCGGAGTTATATTGCTGGGTGCGCTGCCGCTCGCCGCCCTGTTCCTTCGCCCAACTCCAGGCGCGTTTGGCGCCGGAACCAAACGTGTGGCGATCCCGGTATCCCGGGCGCGCGTGCTCGGGCTGCGGCCCAATGCCGTGCAGGCGATCATCTGCGCGGCCAGCGTCTGCTGCTGCGTGCCGATGGCGATCCCGCAGGCGCATCTGGTGGCGTTCTGCGGCGACATCGGCCTCGGCGCGGCGACGGGGGCGATGATGCTGTCGGTGCTGCTGGGTTGCGCGTTCATCTCGCGGCAGTTCTGGGGCGCGTTCGCCGATCGTCACGGCGGGCTGAAGACCGTGCTGGCGGGCTCCGCCTTTCAGGCGGTGTCGATCGGCGCCTTCCTGCTGATCCAGAACGAGGCCGGCCTATTCGTCGTCGCCGCCGGTTATGGATTCGGCTTCTCGGGCATTATCCCCGCCTATGTGGTGTCGATCCGCGACCTGTTCCCGTCGGCCGAGGCGTCGTGGCGCATCCCGCTGGTGCTGTTCACCGCGATGAGCGGAATGGCATTCGGCAGCTGGTTCGCCGGGCGTATCTACGATCATTTTGGCTTCTACGCGCCGGCCTTCGGCTCTGGCGTGGTGTTCAACCTCGCCAATCTGGCGCTTGTCGGCTTCCTGGTGATGCGCCAGTCGAGATGGGGGCGGCTGCGCTGAATTGACCGTCTGCCATGGCGCGCTCGACTGCCTTCGCACCGGCGAGGGACGGACGGCCGAGTGGCTGTGTGCGATCGGCGCGACCATGGACCTCGATATCGTCGTGGATGACCCGCGCGCCGATCGCGAGCGGTATCCCGCCGCCTTCCGGCTCCTGACCGAGGACTATGTGGTGATCGCCCCGCAGCACAAGGGCGACCACCACCAGTCCATGCAGCGTGCCCTGTACTCCCGGTGTGCTAAGTGGCGCTGATCACCAGCCGGAAACGCTCGCGGCTGGTGCTCGATTATCTGTGGTCGGAGGGCTTCGGGGAGGAAGGCTCGGCCCGGATGCATGCGCCGGCCGGGCTCGACCTCGCGCCGCGCACGCCGGAGGAGATCGCTCGGTCGGTGCTGTGCGAGATTGTCATGCTGTGCCACGTCGGCAGTGGCGCACCGGTACGGGACCGGTGGCGCGCCGACCCGGGCCGGCGCGCCGCCGGATCGCCCGCGCCGATGCCTCAGGTGGCCTTGATGAAATCGTACCGGCCGACACCCTGCACCAGCAGATAGCGGCTGACGCCGCCCGCCGCGTTGCCCGAGCGATGCACGGCCTTGGGCGGCACCGTGCAAGTCTCACCCGGGCGCAGCAGCAGTTTCCGCGCGGGATTCCGAAGCTCCACGCTGATCCCGCCTTCCAGACAGTAGAACAGGTCGGTGATCTCGGAATGATGGTGCCAGGACAGACTGTCGCCGGGTTGCAGCACGTATTCCACCACCCGCAGGTCCGGGGTCTGCACGATGGTCCGGGTCTTCCCGTCCACCGCCGCCGCCGCCGCCGGTTCATGTCGATTTTGTTCCATCGTCCATCCTCCTTGTCGATCTGGCTGATAACCCTTCGGGCGCGCGGGCGATCCCGCTCACCCGGCTCGAGCATGGCGCCCGGCGCCGACGCCTGCGACGCGGCCGAACACCGAACCTGCCGTCGGCCCTGCGCCGCCGAGATAGTTTTGGTAGAATACGCCCTCACGACCGCGCCCGCAGCATACAGACTCTGAATCGCGTGGTCGGCCTCGTCCTGCACTTCTCCCGCTTCGTTGATCCGCAGCCCGCCGAAGGTGAAGGTGGTGCCGCAGGTGACGACGAACCCGGTGAAGGACGGCGCGCCGATCGGCAATGCCCAGTTCGACTTCGGCGGCACGATCCCGTCGGTGCGCTTGCCGCCCAGGACCGACGGATCGTAGTCGCCAGGACGGTAGGCGGCGTTGAACCGACTTACGGTGCGACTCAGGCCCTTCGGATCGATGTCCAGTTTGTGTACCAACTCCTCGATCGTATCCGCCTCGGCCTTGGTGACTTGGCGGATGCGATACTCGTCGCCCACGATGCCGATCGTCTTGCGGTCGAAAATCTGCACCACCGTCCACGGCGGCTGCTTCATCACCTCGCGACCGTATTTCGCGTAGTTGTAGTTGCGGTAGTCAGCACCCTCATCGATGAAGAGCGGGTATGTAGCGCTCGCCTAGGAGCGCGCACCCAGGGCCGCCGCCTCGCAGGCGGCGATCATCCCGGTTTCGAGTTCGGCCAGCCGCGCACGGCGCAGGGCGATCTGCAGGTCCAGCATCTGGCGGCTGAGCGTCGATGGCTGCTGCGACATGGCTCCGCCATCCGGAGAGAGGTAAGTCATGACAGTGTCCTCGGGATAGAGCGCACCTGCCCTGGCGCGACGGCCAGGGCAGGCGCTGCTGTCGGGTCAGGCGGCCTCGCGCAGGTCGCTGGCGGAACCGGCATCGTCTTCGTCGCCGGCCACCGGCTCGGCGGCGCTGTCGTCTTCGCCGGTCACCGGGCCGACCCAACCGGCGGCGGAGCGCCTGTGCCGATGCGCCGCCGCAGCTTCCTGCTCCTCCGGCGTCAGTTGGAAGAGCGCGCCCGGATAGACGAAGCCGCCGTCCTTGAAGCGCGTGACCATGCGCGCCCGCGTGTCCTTCGCGCGGGGTGCGATGTTGACGCTCTCGGTCCTGGCGGCGGTCTCCAGCGCGCCGCGCGACAGGCACGACAGGAANNCTCCCGGCAGGACAGCACGCCGGCCAGCATCCGGCGCGCGGCTTGGCGCAGCAGGTCGAGGTCGGCCGTCAGCACCCCGCCTTCGGTGAGCGTGCGGCAGATCGCCTGCCGGTCCTCCCCGCGCAGGTCGCTGCCGCTGTCGATGGTGACGTTGTCGCCGCCCAAGGCGAGGATCAGCATGCCGAGCAGGGTATCGTCCTCGATCGGTGTGTCGGCGAGTGCCTGGTGCAGCGCTTCGGTGCGCAGGTCGCCGATCATGGCGACGCCTTTCTGCGTCACGTCCGGCCGGGTCCGCGCGATCGGCGTGTCTTCGTCGTCCACGCCGCCGCCAGCCGCACCGGTCGCGGTCTTGGCGCCATCCGCGGGTTTGGCGGCCTTCTTCGACTCGGGCAGCCGATAGGCGACGGTCTGCACCTCGCCGGTGCGGGCGTCGATGAAGTGCCCGA
>PKWQ01000363.1 GCA_003133265.1 Acetobacteraceae bacterium | reverse complement strand
CGAGCTTGCTCTCCCCGGCCAGCCTTGGATGGAAGCGGCAGGCGATCTCCGCCACGCGCAGCGGTGCCGGCGCGCTCATCACCAGATCGAGCAGAATCTTGAACCCCTGCCCGGTCAGGCGCGGCGCCAGTTGCTCGAACAGCGGACGCGGCAGCATGAAGAAACCGCTCATCGGATCGCTCAGGCTGACCGGCAGGAACGCCTGCGCCAGCCAGATGCCGAGATCGGACAGCGAATGGCGGAAGCGCGACGACAGGCCCGCGGAATCGCCGCCTGCCACATGCCGGCTGCCCACCGCCAGATCGCACGCGCCGCCTCGCAGGCTGGCCAGCATGTCCGGCAACCGAGTCTCGTCATGCTGCAAATCGCCATCCATCACCGCGATGAAGGGGGCGGAGGAAGACAGCGCGCCCTCGATCACCGCCGAGGCCAGCCCGCGCCGGCCGATGCGGCGGATGCAGCGCACCCGCGGATCGGTCTGCGCGATCCGGCGCACCTCGGCGGCGGTGCCGTCGGGGCTGTTGTCGTCGACATACACCGCCTCCCAGGCGATGCCCGCGAGTGCGGCATTCAGCTTGCGGATCAGCGGCTCGACATTGGCCCGCTCGTTGTAGCAGGGCACCACGACCGTGAGTTCGGGAACGCACGGGTCAGGCGCGGTTGTCGTCGCATCGACCATGAAGGTGTCTCGCCCTTAGCTACAGCGGCACGCCGGTCAGGCTGCGGCTGGTGCGGATGGTCTGCAACGTCTGCACCCGGCTGACGGTCGGCAGCCCGGTCAGGCGCTGGGTCAGCTGGTTTTCGTGCGTGGTGTCGCGCGCCACCAGGCGCAGCAGGAAATCGCCACCGCCGCGGATCATGTGGCATTCCCGCACCTCCGGCCAGTTGGCCACCAGTTGCTCGAAGGCCGACAGCACCGCCTCCTTCTGGCTGTCCAGCCCGACGATGGCGAAGAAGGTGATCTCCCAGCCGAGCTTCTGCGGATCGCTGTCGGCATGATAGCCGCGGATGATGCCCGCCTCCTCCAGCCGGCGCACGCGGCGCAGGCAAGGCGGGGCGGAAATGCCGGCGCGGCGGGCCAGCTCGACATTGGTCATCCGCCCGTCCGCCTGCAATTCCAGCAGGATACGGCGGTCGATGGCGTCCAGGACGGGCGTCTCGGGGGTCTGATTCTTCATGTGATGATATCGCGACCGGCAGGCCGGTCCGCGGCGTTTCCTATCTTTCGTGACCCGTGCGGCGCAAGCCACGAAATATTATTCCACATCCCCACGGCCGCAAGGGCGGAATATCAAGAATCCGCGTCCATCCGCTCACAGCTCGCCTTGCCCGGCGCGGCAAGGCACCGATATGGTCGATCCTCTACGGCATCTGCCCGCGACACTGGCCCCGGCACCGGGGCCGCAGCACTGGACCTTCCCGCCATGCCCAACACATATCGCACCCGAGTCCTGATTATCGGGGCGGGTCCCGCCGGCTACACGGCGGCGATCTATGCCGCGCGCGCCAGCATGGAGCCGATCCTGCTGGCCGGGCTGCAACCGGGCGGACAGCTGACGATCACCACGGACGTGGAGAACTATCCGGGCTTCGCCGAGGTGATCCAGGGCCCCTGGCTGATGGAGCAGATGGCGAAACAGGCCGAGCATGTCGGCACCCGGATCGTCTACGACCTCATCACCCAGGTGGATTTCTCCGCCCGCCCGTTCCGCTGCACCGCCGATTCCGGCGATTTCTACATCGCCGACACGGTGATCATCGCCACCGGGGCGCAGGCGCGCTGGCTTGGCCTGCCGTCGGAGAAGCGGCTGGCCGGCGCGGGCGTGTCCGCCTGCGCCACCTGCGACGGGTTCTTCTATCGCTCCAAGCGAGTCGCGGTGGTCGGCGGTGGCAACACAGCGGTGGAAGAGGCGCTCTATCTGACCCACCACGCCGATCATGTGACCCTGATCCACCGGCGCGACACGCTGCGGGCGGAGAAAATCCTGCAGAACCGACTGTTCGGGCACCCGAAAATCTCGGTGATCTGGGATAGCGCGGTGGAGGAGATCGTCGGCTCCGGCAGCCCCGAAGTGGTCACCGGCGTGCGGTTGCGCGGCATAAAAACCGGCGAAATCGGCGAGTTGGCCGTGGATGGCGTGTTCATCGCCATCGGCCACGCGCCGACGACCGAGATCTTCGCCGGCCAGGTGAGCACGGACCCGGAGGGCTACATCCTGACCGTGCCGGGCAGCACCCGCACCTCGGTCCCCGGCGTGTTCGCGGCCGGGGACGTGCAGGACAAGCTGTTCCGCCAGGCGGTCACCGCGGCGGGAACCGGCTGCATGGCGGCGCTGGAAGCGGAAAAATTCCTCGCTGCATTGGCCGACGACCCGGCTTTGGCTGCGGAATAGTCGTTAAATGACAAAATACGACGTGAGACTCGGCAATAAGTCGCTACACTAACGCGATTCGCTGATCGACGAACCGCTGTCGTGGCGGAGAAATGGATGCCTTCGGCCCCCGAATGGACGGTATGGGCCAGGCGGCAAGGGGTGGCTGAAATATGGATTGGGATAAGCTTCGCGTGTTCCATGCGGTGGCCGAGGCTGGCAGCTTCACGCATGCCGGCGATACGTTGAACCTGAGCCAATCGGCCGTCTCGCGCCAGATATCGGCGCTGGAGGAGGCGTTGCAGGTGCCGCTGTTTCACCGTCACGCCCGCGGTCTGATCCTGACCGAGCAGGGCGAGGCGCTGAACCGCACCGTGCGCGAGGTGTTCGCCAAGCTGGCGATGACCGAGGCGCTGCTGACCGAAAGCAAGGAAAAGCCGGCCGGGCGGCTGAAAGTGACCACCACGGTCGGTTTCGGCTCCAGTTGGCTGGCGCCCCGGTTGCAAGGCTTCCTGGAGGCCTATCCGGACATCTCCATGACCTTGCTGCTGGACGACAACGACCTCGATCTGGCGATGCGCGAGGCGGATGTGGCGATTCGCATGCACGCGCCGAAGCAGCCCGATCTGGTGCAGCGGCACCTGATGACAATCCAGTGGGACGTCTGCGCCTCGCCGGAATACCTGGCCAAGCACGGCATGCCGCAGCGGCCGGAGGATCTGGACGCGCACAAGCTGATCCTGTTCGGCGAGTATCATCCGCCGGTACAGGACGTGAACTGGCTGGCCGAGGCAGGGCGCCGTCCCGGCAATCCGCGCCGCGCGTTGCTGGAGGTCAACTCCACCCAGGCGATGCTGCTGGCGATCCGCTCCGGCCTCGGCATCGGCGCGATACCCGATTACGTGATGGCGGAGAACCGGGACTTGGTCCGGTTGCTGCCCGATCTGAAGCCGCCGAAGGTGGATGTCTATTTCGTCTACCCCGAGGAACTCCGCAACTCCAAGCGGGTGGCGGTGTTCCGCGACTTCCTGCTGGCCCGGTTGGCGGAGATGCATTAGCGCCGAGCCTGTACACGCGCTTTTGATGCGCGGTCGCGCGGCGCTGACCAACCTTCCCGGGGCGCTGTTTCATTGCAAATGATCCCTGCGATGCAGCGTGCCGGATGGGCATGCGCGACAAGCATGGCGGCGTCCGGAAATTTAGCAGTGGCCCGGCATACGAACCCTGAATAGATTGCCTTCACCGAATACGGCGGGTGTTCCGCCAGTGTTCCAACCCTTGCGGTTGGAAAGGGGCCTCTGGTCCCTGCGTCTCCCAGACGTGAAGCCTCCCTGTATACTTGCCCCCGGCCATGCGCCGGGGGTTTTTTTCTTTGGGTGGTCTTGCATGTCCGCTGTCGGTTAATCACGCCGTCCAACCGAAACATGCGAAAATTTCCCTGTGCTCTCGCTGGCTTTCACACCGGGGTGCGGGCACGCTGGCGCCTGGACCATCGCGAAGGAGACATGTCGATGTTGTTCCTGGTCATCAGCGAACCCCGGCCCGAGCCACCGAGCGCGGTGGCGGCGCAGCGGCAAAACTATTGGCGCTGGATCGCCCCGTTGATCGCCAGCGGTCAGGTGAAATCGGTGCATGCCAAGGTCGGGCGCGGCGCGGCGGTGCTGCTCGATGTCGACTCGAACGAGACCCTGCACCGGCTGCTCAACGAATGGGCCGACATCATCCCGGCACGCTTCGATATCCACGCGCTGATCGATCCCGACGCGGCACAGAGCTATCTGGCACGGCAACGCTCCGACGGCGGCATTTCCCCGCCATGACCGCCAATCCGACCGGCATCGAGATCGGCGAGGGCGCCATCGTCGCCTTCCGGCTGTTCGAGATCGCCCACACCATCGATCTCGGCCGCGCCGAGGCGATCTGGGCCAGCGAGGCACGCAGCGCCAGCCGCTCGCGCCTGTCCACCACGCCAGCCAAGGCGGTCGCGTTCGGCGTGCCGCCGGTGGTGCTCAGCCTCGATCCGGTCACGCTCACGCTAGACGGCATCGCGGTGCAGGCGAGCCTGAGCGCCCGGCTGTATGATTTCGGCGTGGTCTCCTTTGCCATGCGCGTGCCCGTCGCCGCCCTGCCCTGGGCCGACTTCGTCGCGCGGCTGAACGCGGTCGACCGGCTGGTCGGCGCCGGCAACGGGGCGGATATCTGGCAGGCGCGGCTGGAGCAGGTCCGTATTTTGCTGGCGGCGGCACTGGAACGCCCGACCTCGGCGACACTGGAAGAGGATTATCTGGTGGGCGTGGTGCATGCCTTCCCCGACCGGCCGACGGCGGCGGAACTGACCCAGCGGATCGACCTGGCGCCGCTGCTGTCCGGCGAGAGCCGCGCCTTGTCGGCGGGCGCGCGGACCGATCTGCTGCGCCAGCGCTTTTCCTACTACACCGACGATCTGGTGGTGCTGACCTGGGACCGCGCGTTCATCTACGAGCCGCGCGGCGAATCCGACGTAATGGACGTGATCGAGGTCGCCAACGCCCAGTTGCTGGAACTGCGCTCCTACGACGAGCTGCTGGATGCCGAACTGCCGCGCATGTACGATCTGGTGGAAACCGCGCGGCGCACCATGGCGCTGTTCGCCGCCCGCCGCTTCGCCAACCTCGCCCGCCGCCTCTATACGCTGGTGGCCGAGGTGACCGAACTGACCGAGAAGGTCGACAACGCCCTGCAGGTGACCGAGGACGTCTATCTCGCGCGCATCTACTCCGCCGCGCTGGAGCTGTTCCGGGTGCCGACGGTCAGCGCCGCGGTGGACCGCAAGCTCGCCATCATCCGCGAGACCTACACCGCGCTGTACGACGAGGCATCCAGCCGCCGGGCGGAACTGATGGAGTTCCTGATCCTGATCCTGATCATGGCGGAGATCGTGCTGGCGGTGCTGCGGCACTGAGGCCGAGCGCGCGCAGCATCCCGCGATCCAGCGACGGCCTTACCCCCGGTGGGCGCGGCACGCCAAAACCCATCGCGTCGTCGTAGCCCCCCAGCGCCCAGCCGATGCCCTGCTGTTCCGCCGCGTCGCGCACCGCCCCGATCCAGGCCAGCCGGGCCGGCGGGTTCAGCCGCGCGCTGGCGCCGAACTCGCCCAGCAGCAACGCGGCATGATTGCGCCGCGCCCAGGCCCCCGCCGCCGCGAGGCGCGCGCGCACCGTGGCCGCGCTCCAGTTCCGGGCACAGACGAAGCGGATCAGCTCGCGGGTCGGGACATCGGCGGCGGACGTGGCGGCGGATGCGCATCCGGGGGCATCCATCGGGAACGGCAGCCGGGCCAGCGCCGCAGTGTCCAGCCCGGGCCGGTAGGCGGCGAGCGCGGTCAGCTCCGCCGGGTCGTAGAAATGCACGCTGTAGATCACGTTGCCGTCCGCTACCGGCGCCAGCGCCAGCAGGCCGCCGATGCTGCCCCAGTCCTGCCCGGTCAGGATCACCGTATGCGCGGGCAAGCTGGCGCGAATGACGGCGAGCGCGCTTGCCTGCAACGCCGCCCAGCCGGCGGGATCGTCCGGGAATACCGGCTCGTTCAGCACCTCCGGAAAGGTCAGGCGCGGATCGGCGCCGGCGAGCAGCGGCCCGACGGCGCGCCAGAACGCCAGCAACCCGGCACGGTCCGGCGCGCTGCTTTCCAGCCGCCAGGACGCCGGATGCGCCACCACCACCACGGCGAGCCCGTGGCGCTGCAACCGGCGGATCGCCTCGCCCAGCAGCGCCAGGCGGGCCGGATCGGCGGCGATGAATTCGGGCTGCACCGGCAGGCGCACGAACCCGAACCCGGCGCGCGCCAGATCGGCGATCGCCGCGTCGCCCAGATAGCCCGCGATCGCCGCCGGGTCGGCCCGCGCCGGGTAGCGGAACCAGTTGGTCAGGTTCACCCCGCGCCGCAGCGCCGCAAGCCGCTCCGCCGCCGGCTCGGCCAAGGCGGTGCCGCCGAAAGCCAACAACATCAGCAGCAACAGGCCGCGCAGGATCACTCCGCCGCCCGCGCCAGAGCCGCCGCCGGCTGTTCGCTGGGGACGAAACGCTCGACCAGATAGAGCGGCCTGCCCTTGGTTTCGTTGAACACCCGGCCGAGATATTCCCCGATCACCCCAAGCGTCATCAGCTGCACCCCGCCCAGGAACAGCACCACCGTCATCAGGCTGGGATAGCCGGCGACGTCATTGCCCAGGATCAGCGTCTTCACCACCACCTCGGCGGCATAGATCGCCGAACTGGCGGCGACGAGCAGGCCGAGATAGGTGGCGAGCCGCAGCGGCATCACGGTGAAACTGGTGATCCCCTCCAGCGCCAGGTTCCACAGCGACCAGTAGGACCATTTGCTGCCGCCGGCATGGCGTGGCGCGCGGTCGTACGGCACCGCGCGGCTGGGAAACCCAACCCAGGCGAACAGGCCCTTCATGAACCTGTGCTGCTCGCGCAGTTGCAGCACCGCGTCCACCACGCGCCGGCTCATCAGCCGGAAATCCCCGGTGTCGCAGGGCAGCCGCACCGGACCGAAGCGCTGCATCAGCCGATAGAACAAAGCGGCGGACGCCCGTTTCGCCCAATGCTCGCCCTGACGCCGCCGGCGCTGGGCATAGACCACGTCCACACCGTCCCGCCATGCCGCCACCAGATCCGGGATCACTTCCGGCGGGTCCTGCAGATCGGCATCGATCACGATCACCGCATCGCCGCGCGCATGATCCAGCCCCGCCGTGGTGGCGATCTCCTTGCCGAAATTGCGCGAGAGATTGACGATGGCGAGCCGCGGGTCGGTCCGCCGGAGTGCCTGCATCAGCGCCAGCGTGCCATCCTGGCTGCCGTCATTGACATAGACCGCTTCCCACTCGCCCAGCCGGTCCATCACCGGGGCCAGCCGGGCGTGGAAAGCCAACAACCCGGCTTCCTCGTCGAACACCGGCACCACCACCGAAAACACCGGCACCGAAAACACCGGCCCGCCGGCGGAAGGCGGCAACGGCGCAGCCGAGGCATCCAGCATGGCGACCACCAATTTTATGGTTGTAGCGTGCCGATTTTAATTCAACCTATGGTAGATTAACAAGAGCAACTTTTCGGTAACCGCTGGAGCCAGTTGAAGGGGGCGGATGTTCGCGCGATCGCACAGGCTCCCGGCCCGCCTTCTGGCGGTGCTCGTCCTCGCCGCCGCGCTGCTGGTCGGCGCCGCAACGCTGCGCGGCGCGGAGTACGACGAGCAATACACGCTGCTGCTGCTCTCCGGCACGCCGCGCCCGGTCTGGCCGGAGGCCGTATTCACCGCCGGCGAGGCGCGCGCGGCCGAGCAGGGACAGACCAGCCTGATTGCCATCGCGCACGACCTGCGGACCACCGATGTGCATCCGCCGCTGTATTTCTGGGCCGCCGCCGGCTGGCGCGATCTGGTCGGGCCCGGGCTGGTCCGCGCGCGCCTGCTGTCGGTGCTGCTCGGCCTGGGCACGCTGGTCGCGGTCGGCGTCATCGCCGGCGCGTCCCGCATCCCGCCGGTTCTGGCGATGGGGTTCACGCTCGGCTGCTACGGCTTCGCCTATACCGGCGCCATCGCGCGCGGCTTCGCCCTGGCGCAACTGTTCAGCCTGTGCGGCGTGGCGCTGCTGCTGGCGGCGGAGCGGCGTGGCCGCGCCGGAATCGCGCTGGCCGGAGGGCTGGCGCTGGGCGCGGCGACGTTCACGAACTACCTGGCGAGCTTCGTCGGCCTCGCCGCGCTGGCGTGGCTGATCTGGCGCCGGCCGCGCGCGCCGCGACTCTGGCTTGCCGCCATGCTCGGCTTCGCGCTGTTCCTGCCGGCCGATCTCTGGTTCTTCCTGCCGCAGCGGACCAGCCGCGTGGGGCAGTTCCCACCGTTCCGGCTGCTGGACAGCCTGCTGCTGCTCGGCCGCGATTGCGCCGGCGCGCTGGCCGGCGGACTACCGCTGTATGCCAACGGCACATGGCGGGTGCTGGCGGCCGGCGCGGTCGGCGGATTGCTGGCCGGGCTCGCGGTGCTGATCGTCTGGCGCTGGCGCCGGCTCGCCCCGCCCGGGCCGCGTCTGCTGCTGGTGGTCTGCGCCGGGGCGCCGCCGGCGGGATTGCTGCTGCTCGGCGCCGTCTTCGACACCACGCCGATCGAACTGCGCTACCTCGCCTTCGCCACGCCGTTCGCCGCTTTGCTGCTGGCCGGCGCGGTCGCCACCTTGCCGCGACGGCCGGCACTGGTCCTGGCGGCGCTGGTGCTCGCGGTCCAGGCCGCCTCGGTCATCGGCCTGCTGACCCGCCCGGAGACGATGCAGCCCGCCCGCGCCACCGCCCGTGCCGCAGCCGCCTGGCCGGATGCGCTGGTGCTGATCCCGCGCGGCAATGACGGCGTCGGCATTATCGGCGCCTTCGCCAGCGAAACCCCGCCGGAAACCAAGCTGCTGGTGGTGGACCGCGACGAGCCTCCCGACCATATCCGCCAGCGCGCGGCCGGCGCGCGGCGCGTCGTGCTGGCTCTGCTGGCGCAGGACGACGCCAGCCGTGATACCGCGCACGCCCTGCTGGCCGCCTTCGGTTCCCGCCCGTGCTGGCGACGAATCGGCGTCGGGTTCAACGTGCTGGCCTATGCGCGTGTCTGCGAGGGGGATTAGGCATGTTCTTCGATGGTTTCACGCTGACCCGGTCGTGCTGAAGGTGCAGTATCCGATGCTGGTGCTGTGGGGCTCCAAGGGCCGGATCGGCAAATGGTACGACGCGCTGACCATCTGGCGGCAATATTGCGCCGCCGAGGTAACCGGCGGGCCGGTGGAAGCCGGCCACTACATCGCCGAGGAAGCCCCGGCGGCGGCACTGGGGTGGTTCGGGAAATTTTTCGGGTAGGGCTGCTCAGCCGACAACCAGAAAAAGATCCGTATCGCCGGTCTGCTGCCCCGCCGCCGTCAGCATGGCGTGCGCCTGGCCGCGATGATGGGTCTGATGGTTGAAGAAATGCATCAGCAGCAGCGAACGCGGCTTGCTCATCTGCCGCCCGGCCGCGCCGCTGAACCAGGTCTGATCCTGCCCGAGCCAGGCATCGTCCAGGCTTGCCGCCCAGGCCAGGATATCGGCATCGCAACGCTGCCGCGCCGCCCGCAATTCGGCGAATTCCGCGATCATGACAGCACTTTGCCGGATCGGCGCGTCCGGCTTCGGCCAGCCGGCGAAGCGCGCCATCCATTGCCGGTCGCCCCAGACCAGATGGCACAGCGTGCCGTGGATCGAGCCCCAGAACGCGCCGCGATCCTGCTTGCGTTCGGCGTCGGACAGATTGGCGGCGGCACCGTACAGCCGCCGGTTCATCTCGGCGTTGTAGGCGGCCATCGTACGTACATAGCCGGACGTGATCATGCGGGCTCCCTCCCTGGCTTGCCGGGAGGCTCAGCCTAGAAGATCGCGCAAGGTCAGCGCCACCACCTCGGTCGCCTTGGGCAGATCGTCCAGGAACAAACGCTCATCGGCGCGATGGGCGTTCGCATCCTCGATGCTGCGCGGGCCGGCGCCGTACAGCACGATCGGCACGCCATGCGCGGCGTAGTGCCGCGCATCGGTATAGAGCGGCACACCGATGGCGCCGACCGGCTCGCCCATGATGCGGCTGGCGTGCGCGCACAGCAGGCCGGTCAGCCGCTCCGCGCCGGGCAGCGGACGCAGCGGCGCGGCCAGCAGGATGCGGCGGATATGCGGCGTGGCAGTGGGAAAGGCACGCGCGGCGGCGTCGATCACGCCGGGCAGGTCGGCCTCGACCGGCGCCGGATTTTCTTCCGGGATCATCCGCCGATCCAGGCGGAACACCACGCGGTCGGGCACCACGTTGGTGTTGATGCCGCCCTCGATCAGCCCGATCGTCAGTTGCGGACTGCCGATTCCCGGAACCTCGGATACGCGCGCCGCCAGCCCCTTGCGCCACGCATACAGCGCGCCCAGCACATGCGTCGCCGCCTCCAGCGCGTCGATGCCGGTGAACGGCCTGGCCGCGTGCGCGGAACGGCCTGTCAACGTTACTTCCAGATGCAGGCAGCCATTATGCGCGGTGACCACGCCATAGGAGAACCCGGCGCCGATGGCGAGGTCAGGTTTGCAGATGCCCTGTTCCAGCAGCCAAAGCGGCCCGATCTCGCCGCCGGTTTCCTCGTCGTAGGTCAAATGCAGCTCGACCGTGCCACGCAACGCGGCACCGGACGCGCGCAACGCCAGCAGCGCCCACACATAGGTGGCGAAATCGGATTTGGAGACCGCGACGCCTCGGCCGTACATCCAGCCATCGACGATCTCCGCGCCGTACGGGTCCTTGGTCCAGCCGGTCCCCGGCGGCACCACATCGCCGTGCGCGTTCAGCGCCACCACCGGCCCGTTACCGAAACGATGCCGCACCACCAGATTGGTTGCCGAGACCATGCCGTTCGCCGCCACCAGCGCGTCGGGCACCTTATGGCGCTCGACGGTCAGGCCCAGCGCCTCGATCAGCCCGGCGGCGTGTTCGGCGTGCGCCTGGCAGTCGCCCGGCGGATTGTCGGAGGGAACCCGGACCAGCTCGGCAAGGAACGCGATCTGGCGCCCCCGCTCGCGGGCCAGGAAGTCATGGATCGCGGCGGCTGAGGACGGCATCGGACGGACTTCCTTCGGACTGCGGCTGTTTCCAGAAGAACAGCGTATCGCACGGCGCGCGGTCCGCTTTCAGCGCATAACCGGGAATGCACCCGACGAAATTCCAGCCGAGATCGCGATACAGCACCTCCCCGGCATCGCCGGCGCAGGTATCCAGTGTCAGCAGGCTGCGCCCGACGCGCACCGCTTCCCGCTCGGCGCGCAACATCAGCGCGCGCGCCAGACCGCGACGTCGCGCGGCGGGATGCACCAGCAGCTTCCGACCTCCGCCCGGTGCGGCTGGTTCGGCGGCGTGCCGACATCCAGCATCACCGTGCCCATCAGCGCCCCGTCCAACCAGCCGGCCAGCAGGATTTTCCGCCCGGCGGCGACGTCGGCGGCGACCCGATGATAGAATCCGCGCGCGACGTCGATAGCCAGCGGCGGCAGATACGACACCGACGCGCCGGCATCGACGCAGGCTTGCAGGATCTCCGCCAGCCGACGCTCGGCGGAGGCGGCCTGCGCGGCGTTCAGTACCTCGATCCCATCCACCGGCTTGGCGAAGCCGAGATCAATTGTGTTGGACAGATCGTTCAGCACTTTGACTGGGCCGGAGCGCAGATAGCCGCGCTTCTCGTAGAAGCGATGGGCGCGATCGAAACGGGAATCGCTCCACAGTTCCAGCCGGCTCGCGCCGGCGGCCCTGGCATGGGTTTCCGCCCGGTCCAGCAGTTCATGCGCCAGCCCGCCGCCGCGATGCGCGGAGACGACGTACATCCGCCCGACCTCCCAGGCGCCGTCGGACTGCGGCGTGACCGCGACCATGCCGACGATGGCGCCGCCGGCCTCCGCCGCCCACAGCGCGCCGCGCTTCGCACCGAAATGGCTCGCCAGCGCGCGCAACTCCGGCACCTCGGCGTCCACATCCAGCACGCAGCCGGGATATTCCGCCCAGCAGGCGCCGATCAGGGCGATGAAGCCGTCCGCGTCGCTATCTCGACCCTCGCGGACAACGACCGAGGACATCTTTCAGTGCAGACCGTCGCAGAAAATCCGGATGCGCTGGCAGGCGTCGGCCAGCGCCGCGTCGTCGGTCGCCGTGCTGATGCGCAGATAGGGGCTCATGCCGTAGGCCGCGCCATGCACGGTGGCAACAAGCTGTTCTTCCAGCAGCGCCATGCAGAAATCGAGATCGGTATCGAGTAGCCGCCCGCCCGCCGTGGTCTTGCCCAGGCAGCCGGCGATGTTGGGGAACACGTAGAATGCGCCCTCCGGGTTGTGGCAGTTGATACCGGGGCATTGGTTCAGCGCCGCCACCACGAAATCCCGCCGGCGCTTGTAGGCGACGATCTGTTCCTGCACGCCGTCCTGCGGACCATCGAGCGCCGCCACCGCCGCCGCCTGTCCGACGGTCGAGACACCCGCCGAAACCTGGCCCTGCATGTTGACCATCGCCTTGATCAGGTTCTTCGGCCCGCCGGCGAAGCCGATGCGCCAGCCGGTCATGGCGTAGGTCTTCGATACGCCGCTGACCGTCAGCGTGCGGTCACGCAGTTCCGGCGCCACCTGCGCGATGGTGGCATGCTGGAACCCGTCGAACACCAGATGCTCGTACATGTCGTCGGACATGATCCAGACATGCGGGTGCTTCACCATCACGTCGGCGATGGCGCGCATCTCCGCCGCCGAGCAGGCCGCACCCGTCGGGTTGTTCGGGTTGTTCAGCATCAGCCATTTGGTCTTCGGCGTGATCGCCGCCTCGATATCCTCGGCGCGCGGCTTGAAGCCGTTGTTCTGCGGACAGGTGACGAACACCGGCACCCCGCCCATCAGCTCGGTCATCAGCGAGTAGGCGCTCCAGTACGGAACCGGGATCACCACCTCGTCGCCGGGGTCCACGGTGGCCATCAGCGCGTTGTAGATGCACTGCTTGCCGCCGTTGGAGACGCAGATCTCGTCCAGCGCGTAGTCCAGGCCGGAATCGCGCTTGAACTTGCGCTGGACCGCCGCCTTCAGCGCCGGCGTGCCGTCCTGCGGCGGGTATTTCGTCTCCCCGCGCAGCGCGGCCTGATGCGCCGCCTCGACCGCATGCGGCGGCGTGGCGAAGTTCGGCTCGCCGATGGTCAGCGAGATGACGTTCTTGCCCTCGGCGCGCAGCGCGCGCGCCTTGATCGTCATCTGCACGCTGGCGGCAACCGGGACTCGGTTCAGGCGTTCGGCTAAAGCGGGCATGGACGAAACCTTCAGGTCAGACCGTGGCAGAACCGCTGGATGCGGGTGCAGGCTTCGCGCAGCTCTTCCGTCGCGTTGGCGTAGCTGATCCGGATGTAGCCGGGATAGCAGAACGCGGTGCCGTGAACGGTGGCGACACCTTCCTCGGCCAGCAGCGTCAAGGCAAACGCCTCGTCGTCCTTGATCAGCACGCCGCCCTTGCTGGTCTTGCCGATGCAGCCATGGATCGACGGATAGACATAGAACGCGCCGGCCGGCTTGGTGCAGTTCATGCCGGGCGCCTGGTTCAGCATCTCCACCACCAGGTCGCGGCGCTGCTCGAACACCTTGCGCATCTCCTCGACCGAGTCCTGCTGGCCGAGCAGCGCTTCGACCGCGGCGGCCTGGGCGATGGAGTTGGCGTTGGAGGTGGACTGGCTCTGCAGCTTGTCCATCGCCTTGATCAGCGCCACCGGCCCGCCGGCGAAACCGATACGCCAGCCGGTCATGGCGTAGGATTTCGACACCCCATGCACGGTCAGGGTCCGATCCTTCAGCCGCGGCTCCACCGCGACGATGGTGCCGGCCTTGAAGCCGCCATAGACCAGGTTGTCGTAGATGTCGTCGGTCAGCACCCAGACATCCGGGTGGCGCATCAGCACCTCGCAGATCGGCTTGAGGTCCGCCGCGCTGTAGGCCGCACCGGTCGGGTTGCAGGGATTGTTGAGCATGAACCAGCGGGTCTTCGGCGTGATCGCCGCTTCCAGGTCCTCGGCTTGCAACTTGAAGCCGTTGTTCTGGCCGCAGGGCACGAACACCGGCTTGCCGTCGGCCAGGGTGACGATGTCGGGATAGCTGACCCAGCACGGGCTGGGGATGATGACCTCGTCGCCGGCGTTCAGCGTGGCGAGCATGGCGTTGAACAGCACCTGCTTGGCGCCGGTGGAGATGATGATCTCCTCCGGCTTGTAGTCGATGCCGCTGTCGCGCTTGAACTTGGTCGCCACCGCCTTGCGCAGCGTCTGGGTGCCAGATACGTCGGTGTATTTCGTCTCCCCGTTCTCCAGCGCTCGGATCGCGGCGTCCTTGATGTTGCGCGGGGTATCGAAGTCCGGTTCGCCTTGCGACAGGCTGATCACGTTCTTTCCCTCGGCGATCATGCGGCGCGCCACGGTGGAAATCGCGATGGTCAGGCTGGGCTGGATGCGGTCGAGACGTTCGGCGGTGAGATGCATGGCGCGCTCGCGCTCCTGCTGATGAAACAAGCGGCGGACCCTAGCCAAGCCCCCGGCCGAGGGCAACCGTCCGCCTCGCAGAGCGGTGTTGCAGCCGCCGGACCGGCCGGCAGTGCAGGTATCAGCCCGGCGGCACGAACGCCGCCTGGGTGCCGCCATCGACCGGGATCGTCGTGCCGGTGACGTAGTTCGCCGCCGGCGACAGCAGGAAGCCGATCACGTCGGCGATGTCGTCGGGCTGCGCCACCCGACCGAGCGGCGAGATGCCGGAGCTCTTGTAGCCGGTGTTTGCCCCGGGTTGCGTGTGCGGGCGCACCATCGGCGTATCGACCGTCCCCGGCGCGATGGCATTGACCAGCACGTTGCTGGCCGCCCACTCCACCGCCAGCACGCGGGTCAGCTGCGAGACCGCCGCCTTGGACGCGGCATAGGCGCCGCTCATGATCTTTGGGCGCAGCGCGGCGATGGAGGACAGCAGCACGATCCGCGCCGGGTTCTCCGCGCTCGCCGCCTTGCGCAGCAGCGGCAGCGCCGCGCGGGCGCAGAGCCAGGTGCCACGGGTGTTGATGTTGAACACCAGGTCGTAATCCTCGACCGACATGCTCTCCAGCGACCCCACGCGCAGCACGCCGGCGCAGCAGATCAGCGCATCCAGCTTCGCCGTGGCGGCGCCGATCTCGCGGAAGGCGGCGGAAATGGCATCGGCGCTGGCGATGTCGCAGACCACCGGGCGGAAATTCCCGCCCAGGCTGGCGCGGGTGGCCTCCAGCCGGTCCGGGGCGACGTCGATGCCATAGACGGTCCAGCCCTCGCCGGTCAGACGGCGCGCGGCGCCCTGGCCGATGCCCGAAGCGGCGCCGGTAACGACAGCGATCTTGCTCATGGCGGTGGTCCCCCGGTTTCCCCGGCGGGAAGTGTAGCGGGCGATGCGCCGATGGGGAACGCCGGAAACCCCGCCAGCGCCCGCACCTCGGCCGGCGAGCGGCCCGCCGCGCGCATCTCCCGGATTGTCGCCGCCCGGTCGCGCTTGGCCAGCCGCCGGCCGGCGGCATCGGTCAGCAGCGCGTGATGCGCGTAGGCCGGCACCGGCCAGCCCATCAGCGCCTGGAGCAGACGGTGCAGATGCGTGGCGGGCTTCAGGTCCACGCCGCGCGTGACAAGGTTCACGCCCTGCGCCGCGTCGTCGTGCGTCACGCACAGATGGTAGCTGGCCGGCGCGTCCTTGCGCGCCAGCACCACGTCGCCGAACGCCTGCGGGTGACAGACGATCCGCCCCTCGCCGGCTTCCTCGAACGCGAGTTCCTCCGGCACGGCGGCCAGCGCGGCTGCCATGTCCAGCCGCAAGGCATGCGGCTCGCCGGCCGCGATCCGCCTCGCGCGCTCGGAGGACGCCAGCGCCCGGCAAGTGCCGGGATAGAGCGGGCTGCCGTCCGGCGCGTGCGGGGCGGCGGCGGACTGCGCCATTTCGCGCAGGATCGCAGTACGGGTGCAGAAGCAGGGATAGACCAGCCCGCGCCTGGCCAACACGTCCAGCGTGGCGCGGTAATCCGGCAGGTGCGCCGACTGCACCCGCACCGTCCCGTCCCAGTGAAGGCCGAGCCAGGCCAGGTCCTCCAGGATCGCGTCGGTGAATTCCGGAAGACAGCGGCCGGGGTCGATATCCTCGATCCGCAGCAGGAACCGCCCGCCGGGCGCGGAGCGCGCGCGCGTCCAGGCGAACAGCGCCGCGTGCGCGTGGCCGAGATGCAGATAGCCGGTGGGGCTCGGGGCGAAACGTGTGACGATGGACATGAGACCGCCGGGAAGACTACCCGGAAATGCGCAGGATGGAGAATACCATGACGCCGCTCGATGGACCGCGTAGCCGCCCCGCCTCGCGCGAACCCGCGCGGCAGCTGATCGTGCTCTGCCACGGCCTGGGCGCCGATGGCCACGACCTGATCGACATCGCCCCCGCCTGGGCGCACGCGGTGCCGGACGCCGCCTTCGTCGCCCCGGATGCGCCGTTTCCGTGCGACATGGGCCCGATGGGCCGGCAATGGTTCAGCGTCGCCGACCGCGCGCCGGCGTTGCTGGAACAGGGCGTGCGGGCAGCCGCGCCGTTCCTCGACGCCTTCATCGACGCCGAACTGGCGCGCCTGTCGCTGCCCGCCGGCGCCTACGCGCTGATGGGCTTCAGCCAGGGGGCGATGACCGCGCTCTATACCGGGCTGCGCCGGCCCGTCGCCCCGCGCGCCATCCTGGCCTTTTCCGGCGCGCTGATCGCCCCCGGCAAACTCGCGTCCGAGGTGGCGAATCGGGCGCCCGTCCTGCTGGTGCATGGCGAGGACGACGAGGTGGTGCCCGCCAGCCGCTCGCGCGAGGCGGAGGCGGCACTGCGCGCGGCCGGCATCCCGGTCGAGGCTCTGTTCTGTCCGCGCCTGGGTCACGGCATCGACGATGCCGGGCTGTCGATGGGCGCGCTGTTCCTGCAACGCGCGTTCACGCAAGCGTGACAGAGAGGTGAAACCGCGCACCGCTCGGCTTGCGGCGCCGTTTTCGGTCTGCGATAACGGCGCAGGTTTTCGGCGGCGCACAATCTCTGGCGGTCGACGATTCTCCTGACCCCAGTCTTGCGCCCCGCCCGTTAAGGAGCGGCGCTTGCCCGACGGCGGTCAACATTTCCCGGCGCTGGTGTTGAATGCGGATTTCCGTCCGCTGTCCTATTTTCCGCTCTCGCTCTGGTCCTGGCAGGACGCCGTGAAGGCGGTGTTCCTGGACCGCGTCTCGGTGCTGAACGAGTACGAGACCGAGGTGCGATCCCCCAGCATCACCATGCGCCTGCCGAGCGTGATCGCGTTGAAGGACTACATCCCCACCTCGCGCCGGCCGGCCTTCACCCGGTTCAACGTGTTCCTGCGCGACGCCTTCGCCTGCCAGTATTGCGGCGAGCGCCAGCCGGCACCGGACCTGACCTTCGACCATGTCATCCCGCGCTGCCGGGGCGGACGGACGACGTGGGAGAACGTCGTCACCGCCTGCGGGTGCTGCAATCTGCGCAAGGGCTCGCGCCTGCCGCGCGAGTGCGCGATGTTCCCGCGCCTGAGCCCGCGCCAGCCCACGACGTGGGAGTTGCAGGACAACGGGCGGGCCTTTCCGCCCAATTACCTGCACATGAGCTGGCGCGACTACCTCTACTGGGACAGCGAACTGGAGAGCTGAGGGGCCTGTTACCAGGCGATCTCCGCCCCGCGATAATCCAGGAACCGGTGCTTCTGGCTACCCTTCTCGCGCTCAATTACATCGACAAGGCCAGCCACGCTCTCCTCGATCCCCACCGCCGCCGATGGTCCGCCCATGTCGGTGCGCACCCAGCCGGGATGCAGCGACAGCACGGTGATCTTCTTGCCGCCGAGACCGGCATGATAGAAGCCGCGCGTCATCGAGTTCAGCGCCGCCTTGCTGGCGCGATACAGCTCCGACGTGCCGGCGGTGTTGTCCGCCACGCTGCCCATCACCGAACTCATGAAGGCAATCACCCCGCTACCGTCGCGCACATTGCCGAGCAGGTGCCGCGCCAGGCGGACCGGCGCGACGGCGTTGGTGAACATCAGCGCGCCGGTCTCCTCGATGGTCGCCTTCATGCCGTCCTTGTGCGCCGGGCCGGTTACCCCGGCATTGAGGTACAGCAGGTCCAGCACCCGCCCGGCCACGCGCGGAGCGAAACCGTCCAGTTGCGCGATGTCGTTCAGATCGAGCCGCTCGATCTGCACCCGCCCCGGGTTGGCCGCCGCCAGCGCCGCGAGGTCGGTTGCCTTCGCCGGATCGCGGGCGGTGACGATCAGGTCGTAGCCACGCCCGAGCAGTTCGCGCGCGAGGCCGAGCCCCAATCCGCGATTGGCGCCGACGATGAGGGCGAGAAGACGATCGGGCATATCAGGCTCCTTGAACGGCGCAGGTGAGGATTGGTTTCAAGCCCCATCATAGCGCGGGCGGCCGACATGGCGAGAGACGGCGCCGGCTAGGTTTCGGCTTCGAGCTTCAGCCGCGCGGCGTCCAGCACGGCGCGTTCCTGGCGGCTAATCACCGGCAATTTCAGGTCGAGCTCGTCCAGCGCCTCGATCATCGCCGAGACGACCACCAGCCGGGTAAACCATTTGTTGTCCGACGGCACCACGAACCAGGGCGCGTGCGGCGTGGCGGTGGCGGCGATGGCTTCCTCATAGGCTTCCTGATAGGCGTCCCAGTGCTCCCGCTCAGCCACATCGCCGATGCCGAACTTCCAGTTCTTCCCCGGTTCCCGAAGCCGGTCCAGGAAGCGACGTTTCTGTTCTTCCTTCGACAGATGCAGGAAGAATTTCAGGATCACCGTGCCCTGGCGCGCCAGATGGCGCTCGTAGTCGGCGATCGAGTCCAACCGGTGGTGCCAGATCTTCTTGCCGATCAGTTCCTTCGGCATGCGCTGGCGTTGCAGGATCTCCGGATGCACCCGCACCACCAGCACTTCCTCGTAATGGCTGCGGTTATGGATGCCGATCTGCCCGCGCGCCGGCATCGCCCGACCGGCGCGCCAGAGGAAATCGTGGCTCAGCTCCTCCGGGCCAGGCGCCTTGAACGAGGTGACATGCACGCCCTGCGGGTTCACCCCGGACATCACGTGCTTGATGGTGCCGTCCTTGCCGGCGGCGTCCATCGCCTGGAACACGCACAGCATCGACCAGCGGTCCTGCGCATAGAGCCGCTCCTGCAAGGCCGAAAGCCGTCCGACGCCGGTGGCGAGCAGCGCCTGCGCCTGGACGCGGCTCAACAGGGGGCCGGCGGTGTCGGCGGGGTCGAAATGCTTCAGCCGGAAACCCTTGCCGCCGGTGACACGGAACCGGTCGAGCAGCAGCCGCATCTGCTTGCGCGGGATCTTCAGCGTCCGCGCGACGTCGGCGACGCCGGTGGCCTTGATTGTCTGACCCATGAGATGCCGCATCCCCCCGATAGTGCCCGTCGGTATAGCCTGTGCGGGCCAGTATGACCGGCCGCCGCGCCAATGGAAATCAACACCCACCGGCAGGGGACCATCAGACCGGCGCGAAGCCGGGTTTCCCTGATACGGGCGGATGTGGTTATCAATGCGGCCCGACGGCAAGCAAGGTCGGGCGAACAGCGGAGACGGAGAGATGGCGATGATTTTCGGACGGATGGCTCAACCGGCGGCCTGGTGCGCGTTGGCCGTCACGGCGGCGGTGCTCCAGGGTTGCGGCGCGGAAAAGCCGCCGGCGCCGCCCGCGCCGCAGGCACGGACATTCGCCATCGACCAGACAGGTGTCGCCAAATCCTGCGCCGCGCCGCGTCCCAGCCTGACCGCCGGCAAACCGAGCGATGTGGCGATGGCCGTTGCCAACGATGGCGGCTGGTGCGGCCTGCCGGTGGCGCAAGCCGGACCGAAGCCGTTCAGCGCCGGGCTGCTGACCGTGCGACCGGCCCATGGCAAGGTCTATGTCCATACCGTCGGCGACGACACCAGGATCGACTACACGCCGAATTTCGGCTTCGCCGGAACCGACAGCTTCACGGTACAGCTGTTCCCCGGCGATGCCTCGGTCCGGGTAGCGGTGACGGTCGCGCCGAAATAGCCTGGGCGGCTATTTCTGGGCGGTCCGCTTTGCCGCCGGGGTCCGGACGGCGGCCGCCTTTACCACTGGCTTGGCCGGCGCGACGCCCGGGCAGACGCCGATCTCCGCCGGGACAAGATCCTTGCCGGCGGCGTACGGCGCAAGCTGGGTGACGGCGGGCAGCGCCAGAACCTCGTCGAACAGGGCGGCGTTGCGGGCGCAGAAATCGGTGCCCTGGGTCAGCCCGCCGCGCGACTGGGTGTTCGCCAGGTCGGTGGCATAGCGGTCATATTCCTGCTGGCCACGCGCGCCGTAGTGACGTTTGAAGTAGCTGCTCAGGGAATGGTCGGTATCGACCAGGTTGGGCTGATAGCGCCGGACGAACGCGTTGTACTTGTCCCCGGCGTCGCAGGTGGTCGCCACCACCATCAGGGCGGTCTTCAGCGCCACCATCTCGAACGCGGCCTGATCGGCGGCCTCCTGGCATTGCGGCAGCGCCTGGGCGCCATTGGCCGCCAGGGTTCCGATCGCCACCAATCCATACAGCATACGTCGCATCTGTCTCTCCAGCTCACGCCGTTAACCCGGGCGCGGACCAGCTCCGCGCGCGGCACTGTATGCACGCTAAGGGGATTCGCCGTCCACCACGGAAAACATATCAAGAGCGGGCCGCGAGCAGGATCGAGAGCAGCATCAGCGCGAAACCGGCGGCATGCGCCGGGGTCGGCGCCTCGCCCAGGACCAGGATCGCGAGCACGGCGGCGGTGGTGGGCAGCAGGCCGGTGAAGATGCCGGCAAGGCTCGCCGGCACCCGCTGCATGCCCCGGTACCATAGCAGCAGGCACAGCACGCTCGCGGTCAGGCTGTGGAAGACCAGCAGCCCGGCGATGCTCCAGCCCGCGCCGGCCAGCGCCGGCCCGTCCAGCAGCGGCAGCGCCAGGGGGGCCAGCAGGGCGGCGGAAAACACCTGCATCCAGAACGCCGCCCGCACAACCTCGACCCGCCCGGCGACGCGCTTGGACAGCAGCACGTAGGCGGCCTCGCCGCAGACGCCGAGGAACACCAGCAGATCGCCGAGCATGGTGCCGCCGCTCTCCCCGCCCCGCCCGAGGGTCAGCGCCGCCATCGCGGCGGCGGCAAGCGCCACCGCGCCCCAGCGGCGCGGACCGTGCCGCTCGCGCAGCAGCAGAAACGCGCCGACCGCCACCACCGCCGGCAGGCTGGCCAGCACCAGCCCGCCCTCCAGCGCCCCGGTGCGGCGCAGCCCGGCGAGCAGCGCGATGTTGTAGAGCAGCGTGCCGAACGCCGCCTGCAACGCCAGATTGCGCGCCACCGCGCGCCTCGGCCAGAAGCCCGGGCGAAACAGCCCGGCGAACGGGGCGAGCGTCAGGAACGCCAGCGTGCAGCGCACGAACAGGATCACTGGGATCGGCAGCGCGCCGGCCAGGATGCGCGCCACCACCACATTGGCGCCGACCAGCGCCATGGCCAGCGCCAACTGACCGCAAGCCAGGATCATCGGGGGGATCAGTCCTTTGCCCCGTCCTTGCGGAACGGCGACTGTTCGGCCAATGCTGCCATGTGGGCGCGGATCTCCTGACGCTCCTCGGTCAGGAAGTTCGCCACCGCGCGGGACAGCCCGCCATGCGCGATCCAGTGCGCGGAATAGGTGGGCTGCGGTAGGTAGCCGCGCTGGATCTTGTGCTGGCCCTGTGCGCCGGCCTCCACCCGCTTCAGCCCGTGCGCGATCGCCCAGTCGATGGCGCGGTAGTAGCAAAGCTCGAAATGCAGGAACGGCCAGTCGCCCTCGCAGCCCCAGTTGCGGCCATAGAGCGTGTCGGCGCCGACGAGATTGAGCGCGCCCGCCACCGGCCGGCCGTTATGCTCGGCCAGCATCAGCACCACCCGCTCGCCGAGCCGCTCGGACAGCAGCGAGAAGAAGCGCCGCGTCAGATAGGCGCTGCCCCATTTTCGGTCCACGGTGCCGTGATAGAAGCGGTAGAACGCATCCCAGTGGCGTTCCTCGATGTCCGCGCCGGACAGCGCGTGGAACTCCAGCCCGGCGGCATTGGCGTCCCGCCGCTCCCGGCGCAGTACCTTGCGCTTGCGCGACGACAGCGCGGCCAGGAAATCATCGAAGCTGGCGTAGCCGTCATTGTCCCAGTGGAACTGCATCCCCAGCCGCTGCAACCAGCCGGCCTCGCCAAGTTCGGTCCATTCCGCTTCGGTGCAGAACGTCACATGCACCGACGACAGCTTGAGCTGCCGGCACGCCTGGACCAGCGCCGCGCCGAGCCCGGCGACCGGGATGCCGGCATCCGGGCGGCGCAGCAGGCGGGGCCCGGGTACCGGACTGAACGGCACGCCGACCAGGAGCTTGGGGTAGTAGTTGCCGCCGGCGCGCTCGAACGCATCGGCCCAGCCGTGGTCGAACACATATTCGCCGTAGCTGTGCGACTTCGCGTACATCGGCGCGACCGCGACCACGCTGCCGTCCGCAGTACGCAGCGCGGCGTGCTGCACCAGCCAGCCGGTGCGGGCGGACGCGGAATCGCTGTCCTCCAGCACGCTCAGGAACGCGTGGCTGACGAACGGATTGCCATCGCCGGCGCAGGCATCCCACTCGGCCGCCGGAATGGCGGCGATACGGGGATGCAGCGTCAACGTCAGTGAGGCGCCATCGTCGGGCATGCTGTCTCTATCGCGCGGGCCGGCGTGGCCAGAGTNNCTTCATTCCCTATCGCGCGGGCCGGCACGGCCAGGGTAGAGGATTTGCCCGGGATCAGTCGATCTCGAACATGCCCTCGACCTCGACCAGCGCGTTGGCCGGCAGCGAGGGCACGCCGATGGTGCTGCGCGCATGCCGCCCGGCATCGCCGAACACCGCCACCGCGAGGTCGGACGCGCCGTTCATCACCTGCGCGTGGGCGGTGAAGTCCGGCGGCGCGGCGATGAAGCCGCCCAGCCGCACCACGCGCTTCACCCGGTCCAGGCTGCCCAGCGCCGCCTTCAGATGCACCAGCAGGTTGATGAAACAAAGCTGGGCGGCGTCCTGGCCGTCGTTGATCGAGTTTCCCTGGCTGATCTTGCCGGTAAAGATCACCCGCCCGTCGCGCATCGGAATCTGGCCGGAGATCACCACCAGATTGCCGGCGATGACATAGGGCACGTAATTGGCAATCGGCACCGTCGGGCTCGGCAGGGTGATGCCAAGCTCCGCCAATCTGGTTTCGATCCGTCCGGCCATGCGCGGCTCCTGCTACTTCGAGACGACGCGAAAGCCGCGTCGGCGAGCGCGCGGCGATGCCTCCGCCGGCAGATCGAGCGGCAGCAGCGGTGCGCGGTCGCGCGCGCCCTGCCCGATCGTATCACCATCCTCGGGTTCGGCCTCGGGAATATCGCGCCGGCCGAGATAGTTCGCCGCCAGATGGCGGAACGCGTAGTCGAGCACCGAGGTGGCGTGCGACACTGCGGGATCGCCCTCCACCGTGCCGGCGGCGCCGAAGCGGGTGAAGGTGAACGCGGTCACGAAATCCGCCAGCGGCACGCCATGCTGCAGGCCGATGCTGACGGCGACGGCGAAATTGTCCATCAGGCCGCGAAACGCCGGACCTTCCTTGTGCAGCGCGATGAAGATCTCGCCGAGTTGCCCGTCGTCGTATTCGCCGGTCCGCAGATACAGCTTGTGCCCGCCCACCGCCGCTTTCTGGGTGTAGCCGGCACGCCGCGCCGGCAGTTCGCGGCGCGGACGGACCGGCATCGGCGCCGTGTGTATTTCCGGCCGCGCCGGCATTGCATCGATGAACGGGGCGACGGCGTCGTGCATCGCCGCGTGCGCCGCCACGTCGGCCTCGGGCAGCGGGTTCTCCCCGCGCAGCAGCGCGGCGAACGCGGTCTCGATCGGGATGGACCGCGCGGCGAGATAGGCCCGGCTGGCACGGCTCAGTTCGCCCGACTGGTTCAGCGGCGAGAAGGCAGGCGCGATGCCGCCGGTCTCCACGCCGAGCAGCGCCTCNNCCGGGCGCGGCGATGGCGGTCAGCGCCGCGTGGCGCAATTCCCCGCCCGCGCGGTCCGCCATCGGCACATCGCGCGCGGCCTGCTCCGGGGCGCCAAACAGCCCGGCCATAGCACCGGAGGCAGCCTCGGCGCGGGAGCGCAGGATCGCGGCGAGGCTGCGCGCCATGTCGCGCGCCGCGCCATCGGCGTAGTCGATGCCGAGCGCGGCCAGCAGCCCCGCGAGATCGGCCATGCCGATCGCCAGCCGCGTTGCCGCGGGCGCCGCCATGGTCAGGGCGACCACCGCGGTCTCCACCGCCTCGGCGAAAC
>PKWQ01000230.1 GCA_003133265.1 Acetobacteraceae bacterium | reverse complement strand
CGCGGCCGCCGCCCGGACCAGCGCGGCGGTCGCCGCGCCGGCGCCGTCGCGGTCCGCCCGTAGCAATCTGATCCTGGACCGCAGCGGCCGCGGATCAGTGTTCGACGGGTCCTCTACCCACTCGGTCCCGGCGGCGCGTAGCGTGGCCCGCAGCCGCCCCGGCGGCACCGGGAGCAACGGACGCAGCAGCCGCAGCGTCCCGGTTTCCACCAGCGCCGCCATGCCCGCCATGCCCGCCGCCGCGCTGCCGCCGAGCGCGCGGATCAGCACGGTCTCGGCCTGATCGGCGGCATGATGGCCGAGCAACAGATGCAGGATGCCCTCGGCGGCGCAGGCCGACGCCAATGCCTGGTAGCGCGCCGCCCGCGCCCGCTCGGCGAGCGCCGGGCCATGCCGCAGACCCACCAATGTCAGGATGCGCGAGGGGATGCCGCGGCCGGCCAGCCGGGTTTGCGTGGCCAGGGCCTCGGCGGCCGATTCGGGGCGCAGGCCGTGATCGACGATCAGCGCCAGCAGCGACCCGCCGCGCGCGCGGGCCCAGGCGGCGGCCAGCAGAGCGAGACACAGGCTGTCGGCGCCGCCGGAAACCCCGGCGGCAAGGCATGGTGCCGGCTCGAACGGCGCCAGCGGGGCCATCAGCGCGGAAAATTCCTCCGCGCCGATCGGCTGCATCGTCCTGCGTGGATCAGCGGCACCCGGCACGCTGGCGCGCGGCGGTGAGGGGCTCACGCAGGTCCGCGCGTGGCGTGGGGAACTCGGTGCGCAGTTGCCCCAGCGTGTCGCAGGCGGCCCCCTTCTCGTTGATCGCGGTCAGCGACGTCGCCAGCCCCAGCAGGGCGTCCTGCGCATGCGCGCCTTTGCGGCTGTGCTTGTAGGTATCGTCGAAGGCGATCGCCGCCTGGGAGAACTGCTTCCGCCCCGCCAGCGCCTGCGCCAGCAGAAGCTGCGCGTCGTAGACCCTGGGCGAGGTCTTGTTGTTGGTCAGCACGTCGCGTGCCGAGGCCTCGACCGCCGCATAATCGCGCCGGGCCAGCGCCGCGTTGCCCTCCTGCATCGCGATCTCCGGGGTCCGCTTCACCGGGGGCGCGGGGATCGCGGCGGCCGGCGCGGGAGTAGTACCGAATGGCGCCGCCAGCCCCGATGGCGCTGTCAAGTATGTCGGCGCCGTGCCAGGAGCCATCGTCTCGCCGGGTGACGCCGGCGCACCTGCCGCGCCGCCGCCCGGCTCCAGCGCCCGCAGGCGGAAATTCAGATCGCCGATCTGCTTGGTCAGGTCCTCGCCCTGTCGCTGCGTCTGGTTGGATACCTCGTCCACCCGGCCGCGCAGCCGGCGGACCTGATCCTCCAGGCTTTCCACGCGGGTCAGCAATTGCGCCGTCAGATCGTTCACGCCCGAGGACGCCTGATCCGACGAACTCCGCCCCCCGCCCAGAAACGATCCGCCGGATGACGAACCGCCGCCGCGCGCCACCTGATCGCGCAGGGTCTGCACCTCGCGCTTGAGATCGAGCACCTGGTGCTGCAACTCGATCATTTCACGGCTGTCGTCCTGCGCCCGCGCCGGCGCCGGCGCGGCGGGGGCCGCCAGGGCAAGCAGCAGCAGAACGGCAAGGGGGGTCTTCGTCGACGGGAAATGCATGCGAAGTCTCCGCGCTCGGTATCGGTCAGTCCGTGGCAGTCGTCCGTGGTGGTCGTCCACCTGGGGCGGCGCAACCCCCCGCCAATACATGCCCCCATCTCGAATGACGCAACCACCTAAAACTAAGAAACCGGCGGCCTTATGGCCGCCGGTCCCTTATCGGTCATCAATCCAACGTGTCTCCGGCAAGGTCTCCGGCGCGCGGCCTACGTGTCCGCGCGCCTTGTCCTTGACCGGACGGTCAGCCAATCAGGCCAGCCGATCCCAAAGCGGGATCAGCGAACCGAGGTGATGGCGTTCCGGTTCTGCGCCCAGGCCTGCTCGTCCGAGCCGAGGGCCGTCGGCTTTTCCTTGCCGTTGCTGATCGTGGTGACGCGCGAAGCGGCAACGCCCTTGGCAACCAGATAGTCGCGAGACGCCTTCGCACGACGCTGGCCGAGCGCCAGGTTGTACTCGACGGTGCCGCGCTCGTCGCAATTGCCGGCAACCTGCACGCTGACCTGCGGATACTTGGCCAGCCACGCGGACTGACGATCCAGCGTGGTCTTCCCTTCGGTCTTCAGGTTGGACTTGTCGAAGTCATAGAAGACGCGATCGCCGACATTGGCGACCAGGTCTTCCTGGCTGCCCGGGACCGCACCCGACTGGGCAGCCTGGGCGCCCGCGCCGCTGCTGGCGCCGGTTTCTGACTGAGCGCACGCCGCCAACAGGGCGACGGCGGCGAAGGCGCCGAGAATCTTCATGTTCATTTGGTTTCGTCCCTGGATAAGGGTGCCTAGCAATGGAGCAAACGGAGTCGTAGCCGGAACAGTAAACCGTTCCGTCCGGTGCTGCGAATAACTCCGTACTTCCCGACCGGTCAAGTTCGCAGTGTCCCGTGCGCAACACATAACTTCCATATTGGCATAAAAGTCACACACTTTTGTTCAACCGCCCAATTTCACGCCGCCAGCGGCGACCAGGCGGGTTCCGAGGCATCCGTCGGCGTCGGCACCACCCGCTCGTTGAACCCGGCGATGTCGATCGAGACGAGGCGCGAGGAGAAGCCGCCGCCACGCGAATCGCGCGCGCGCGTCTCGCGCCAGAACATCAGTACGCGGCCGTTCGGCGCGAAGGTCGGGCCCTCCACCTGATAGCTCTCGGACAGAATCCGCTCGCCCGAGCCGTCCGGGTGCATCACGCCGATGCCCCAGGAGGCGCCGCCCAGCCGCGTGTAGGCGATCAGATCGCCGCGCGGCGACCAGACCGGCGTGGCATAGCGGCCCTGGCCGAAACTGATGCGCTTCACCCCCGACCCGTTGGCGTTCATCACATAGAGTTGCTGATCGCCGCCGCGGTCGGAATTGAAGACGATCTGCGTGCCGTCCGGGCTGTAGCAGGGGCTGACATCGATCGCCCCGCTCTCGGTCAGCCGTCGCGGTCGCTTGCTGGAGAGATCGACCGAGACGATGTCCGACCCGCCGCCATTGGTTACGGCCATCAGCACGCTGGCGCCGTCGGGGGCAAAGCGGGGGGCGAAGGTCATGCCGTCGAACTCGCCCAGCGCCTGCTGGCGGCCCGATGTCAGGTCGAACAGATACACGCGCGGACGGTTGTTGGCGTAGCTCATGAACACGATCTCGTCGCGCGTCGGATGGAAGCGCGGCGTCAGCGCCATCCAGGATCCGTCGGTCAGGAAGCGGTTGTTCTCGCTGTCCTGGTCCATGATCGCCAGCCGGCGGATGCGCTTGTCGCGCGGGCCGGTGCCGCCGATATAGACGATGCGGGTGTCGAAATAGCCCTTCTCGCCCAGCAGCCGCTCATAGATCACGTCGCTGATGATATGCGCGATGCGCCGCCAGTTGCGGACCGTGGCGGTGTACGCGGTGCCCTGGATCTGGGCCTGCGGCAGCACGTCCCACAGCCGGAACTCCACCCGCACNNNGCGCGCCAGTTCTGGAAGTTGGGCAGCTCGCCCGGCTGCCCCGTGGCCTGGATGAAGGCCGCCGGGTCGATCGGACGGAACAGGCCGCAGCGGCCGAGGTCGTTGGTGATCACCGTCGCCATATCGCGTCCGACCTGGCCGGCATCGCCGCCCGCGCCGATGAAATCGGGGATCGCGACCGGGATCGGGTCGGTGCGAGCGCGGTTGACATCGATCACCGCGCTCTGCGCGCCGGCACCCGCGCCCCCCCCCTGGGCATGCAGCCCGGTGGGCGCGGCGAGCAGGGTGGCGCCACCCGCCAGCCCGGTTGCGATCAAGCCACGGCGGCTGAGAGAGATAGTCGACGGAACGGTCATGTGCGGGTTTCCCACGATAGACGTGCGCGATTTGGACAGCATCAGGGGCTGAAGCGGAATGTAAGTGTGATCTGCCGCCCCAGCATGGTCTTCGGCAAGGGAAGATTGGCGCATTGGGCGCTCAACACCGCGCGTACTGCGCGTTCGGCGAAGGCGCGGAAGCGGGGATCGCCCAGTTTCGGCTGGTCCTCGTCCGCCACCACGGCCCTGCGCGCCGTGCCGGCCTCGTCGGTGACGACGGTCAGCAGCACCCGGAACTTGTCGGCACCGAGCGCGCCGGAGTCGTATGTCCAGCACCGGCGTACCGCATCGCCGATGGCGCCGCGCTGATCAGCGCTCAGTGCCGCGGTGTCGTTGCCCTGCGGGTTGCCCCCGCCGTTCGGCG